>CAKQJJ010000038.1 GCA_934247335.1 uncultured Clostridia bacterium
GTGCTTAATAAAGCCGGGATTAAAAAAATAGACGGAGCGCTGCTTGACCTCGGAATATCTTCGCATCAGGTCGACGACGCCGAAAGAGGTTTCTCTTTCCGGCAGGACGCACCGCTCGACATGAGAATGGACAGGACGCAACGTTTTTCGGCTTACGATATCGTAAACGATTGGCAGCAGGATAAAATAGCGGAAGTCATCCTCGATTACGGCGAAGAAAAATTTGCAAGAAGAATAGCGAAAAACATCTGCGCGTATCGCGAAAAAAAGAAAATCGAAACCACGCTCGAACTTGCCGAGATAGTAAAACACAGCGTGGACAGCGCGTCGATGAAAAACGGTCATCCGGCAAAAAAGACTTTTCAAGCGCTTCGCATAGCGGTAAACGACGAACTCGGCGGCTTGGGCGAAGTCATCGGCAACATGGTGGACAGGCTTAACGTCGGAGGGCGAATAGCGATAATATCTTTCCATTCGCTTGAAGACCGGATAGTAAAACGCAAATTCGCCGAACTTTCCACCGGATGTATTTGCGACAAATCGCTTCCCGTCTGCGTGTGCGGACACAAAGCGGACATAAAACTCATCGGAAAGTACCGTCCGAGCGAGAAAGAGCTGGAAAGAAATTCCCGCAGCGCCAGCGCAACGCTGAGAGTGGCGGAAAAAATCGAAAAATAACGTCATTAAGACGAAGAATATTAAAGGAGCAAGGAGCATAACATGATAACGACGAGAAGAACCGCGGTAAGCGATAAAGATTTCGAGACGAAACAGAACACGGTTATCGAAACCGATTTTCAGCCGGATTTTAAAGCCGACACTACGGCGTATGTTGATCCCGTCATCAAGCCGTTAAAGGAAAAAACTACCGTAGTGGCGCGCAGAATAACGCCTGCGGAAAGCGTTGACAGCGATATTATGCCCACGATAAGACGCCGTGCAAAGAAAACCGAAAGCGTCGAGGACGTTCCCGAAGTCAAAGCCGATAAAGCAAAGGGCGAGGCTCGCGTAGTCGACGGCAAAACCAAGGCTGTTATGCTTACGTACGTCGCCGTGGCGTTCGTTCTGGCTCTCATCGTTCTCGCAACCGGTTTTATCGTAACCGACCGCACGGCTCAGGTTGCAAATTTGCAGAACGAAGTAAAGACTGCGTACAACAGAATAGTCGGACAGGAAGACACTATGAACGGTCTTTCCGATAGAAACGCGGTAAGCGAAAAGGCAGGCGAACTCGGAATGAGCGACGCCGGCGCGGCAGAAGAAATCGAGCTTATCCCCATCGCCGAAGAAGTCACTTATGATGCGAGAACCAATGGTTTCGACCGGTTCTGTGATTTTATAAGCAGACTCATCGGAGGTTGAAAAAATTTTAATTGGATTGTAATAGTTTAATCACTACAAGAAAGAGATTATTGTACGCCTGGGCGTCGGTAGTCTTTTTCTTTTTTGTTTTAATCGGAAGGCTTGCCTGTTTGCAAATAAAAGAAGTCGAAACTTATTCGGCAAAAGCTGCCGAGCAGTGGTATCGCGATTTGCCTCTTGCTGCAAAACGTGGCGTTATATACGACAGAACGGGCAGCGCGATTGCCGATAATCAGACAGTGTACACGGTGTACGTTCGTCCGGGATCGGTAACCGAGCCGGAACGAGTTGCCGAAGTTTTGTCGGACGAACTCGGAGCAGATAAAGCTAAACTCGAAGAAAAAATACGACTTAGAGCCGTAAGCGAAATAACCGTAAAGAAAAACGTTGACGCCGTGACCGGTAAGAAACTGATAAATCTCGGGCTTGACGGCGTGTATTTTTCCGCCGATTACAAGCGCAGTTATGCTTATCCGGAATTTTTGGCTCAGGTAATCGGGTTTACCAATGCGGACAACGAGGGTCAAAACGGACTGGAAGGCTATTACGATAAATACGTAAAAGGAATTGACGGAAGCGCGCTCGTTCAGTCGGACAACGGCGGAAAAGAAATTGTGTCCGGCGATCGGTTTTATATCCCGCCCGTAAACGGCGCAAACGTTTATACTTCGCTCGACGTCAATATTCAGGCGTATTGCGAGCAGGCTGTGTCGGCTGCAACCGAGGAATGGAAGGCAAAAGGCGCAACAGTCGCCGTAATGCGCGCCGGCGACGGCGGAATAGTCGCTATGGCTCAGTCGCCCTCGTATTCGCTGGACGATCTGCCACGCGACGACGTGGAAAAACTTAACGCATACAGTAAAAACAAGATGATCGTGGACGTTTACGAACCGGGTTCGACTTTCAAGATTTTTACCACGGCGATAGCGATAGAAAACGACGTAGTAAACAAAAATTCGCGTTTTTTCTGCGCCGGACACCGCATGGTAGACGGACAGAGAATACGTTGCTGGCGATCGCGCGGGCACGGCAGTCAGAATCTAAGCGAAGGCGTTAAAAACAGCTGTAACTGCGTTTTTATGGACCTGGCGTTAAGATTGGGAACCGATAAACTGTATGCCGGACTTAGAAGTTTCGGTTTCGGAGCCAAAACCGGCGTCGATTTCTTCGGCGAAAGCTCGGGGCTTATGATGAATTCGGCTAAGGTTAAATCGGTAGACCTTGCCCGTATAGGTTTCGGGCAAGCGATAGCCGTAACGCCGGTTCAGATGCTTGGCGGCGTGTGCGAGGCAGTCAACGGCGGAAAGAAAGTAACGCCGCATTTCGTGGAAAAAATCGCGTACGACGACGGAAAAACGCTTTACGAGTTTTCGTCGCCCGATTCACGCGTTATCAGTGAGCGTACGTCGGCTGAAATGCGCGCGCTTTTGGAAAACGTCGTTAAAGAGGGCAGCGGTAAAAAAGCAGCCGTGGACGGCTACCGTATAGGCGGAAAAACCGGCACCGCGCAAAAATACGAAAACGGGCATATTGCGGCGGGAAAGTACGTTTCGTCGTTCGTCGGCTTTGCTCCCGCGGATAATCCCGAATACGTCATATTGATGACCGTTGACGAGCCTTCTTCCGGCGCGTACTACGGCAGTATCGTGGCGGCGCCTTACGTCGGAGGAATTTTCTCTAAGATTTTTGCCTACGAACGTATTGCGGCAACCTGTGACGAATCGGAAACCGAATACGTTGATATGCCGGAACTAACCGATAAATCGACCGATTATGCGCTTGAAGAACTGAAAAAGCTTGGTTTGTACGTCGAGTGCGCCGGTGAAGGCGACACCGTTATAAGCACTTTGCCGCTTTCCGGAACGAAAATAAAAAAAGGCGACGTCGTTCTCATCCGAACCGAAGAGTAAGGTGCAAACATTATGTCGTAAAAAGAAAGATTTTGCTTTTCCGTTGTTTTTGCTTTCGTAAAGTGCTATCATAGCGAAAGAAACAGGGGAGGCAGAATATGCGGTTAAAAGATCTTATCGAAGATTGTCCGGAAGAAGCGGCAGAAATCGAAATAACTTCGCTTGCGGTAAAATCTTCGCTTGCTAAAAAAGGCAGTATGTTTTTTGCGCTGAAAGGCGTTAAAAACGACGGCGGCGAATATATCGAGGAAGCGGTAAAAAACGGCGCCGTGTGCGTAATATCCGAAAAGGATTACTGCGGCTTCGGGGCGGTAGTGATAAAAGTGAGCGACGATCGGATTGCGCTTGCCCGAATAAGCGCGCGTTTTTACGGAAACCCGCAAATAGGGATGAAATTTGTCGGAATAACCGGCACCAACGGTAAAACGACCACCTCGTACATGATCAGAAGCATTTTACGCGCTGCGGGCGAAAAAACGGGCATAATAGGAACTCTCGGCGCGTTTATAGACGACGAGCCGGTAGCGTTTACCGACATGACCACGCCCGACCCGCCGGAGCTGTTCGGAATATTGGCAAAGATGAAAAGCGCCGGCGTGACGCACGTAATCATGGAAGTTTCGGCGCACGCGCTTGCGCTTAAAAAAACGACCGGGATAGTTTTCGACGTGGCGGCTCTTACAAACGTGGGGCGCGATCACCTCGACTATTTTGAAACCGAGGAAAAATACGAACAAGCGAAAAAGCTCTTGTTTTTACCCGAAAAATGTCTTTGTCGCGTGCTGAACGCCGACGATGGCTTCGGGCGGCTTTTATGCGCCGAATTTCCGTCCGGTACGCGCACGTACGGCGTAAACAATCCCGCCGACGCCTTTGCGATAGACGAAGAATGTTCGCTTGGCGGAATAAGATTCGTGATGAATCTGTGCGACGATATTTTGAAAATAGCGTGCCCGATTGCCGGGCGTTTCAACGTTTACAACGCGTTGTGCGCGGCGCTTGCCTGTAAACAGTTGGGCGTAAACGCTCACGCCGTTGCAAAAGGACTGCGAAACGTGGGCGAAGTGGACGGCAGATTCAACGTAATCGGCGGAGCAAAACAAAAAATAGTAATAGATTTCGCGCATACGCCCGAAAGTCTTAAAAACGCCATTTGTTCCTTAAAAGAATGCGCGCCCGGGAAAATAGTGGCGGTGTTCGGCTGCGGCGGCGACAGAGACAGGGGAAAGCGACCCGAAATGGGTAAAGTCGCTTGCGAAAATGCCGATTTCTGCGTGGTCACCTCGGATAATCCTCGAAGCGAGGATCCCGAAAAAATAATAGAAGACGTGATTTCGGGCATGCAAAAGGACAATTATGCGGTGGTTCCGGACAGGAAACGAGCTATAAGGTACGCGGTGGAATGCGCGGGCGACAACGGCGTAGTGCTTATTGCGGGTAAGGGCGGCGAAAAATATCAGGAAATAAACGGCGTTAAATACGAGTTCAGCGACGCGGAATTCGTTCGCGGACTTATAGACGAAAAGGTGATAGAATGATACTTCGTTGTCTTGCGGCTATGCTGGTAGCGCTCGCGCTTACGCTATGTTTAACGCCGATAGTCATTTTGGTTGCGAAAAAGCTGAAACTAAGGCAAACCGTGCTTCAATACGTGGACAATCACATGTCGAAAAGCGGAACGCCCACCATGGGCGGCGTGGCTTTCACGGCTTCTTCGTGCATTTCCGCGCTTATATTTTTCCGGGAAGACAAAACGCTTGCCGTGCTTATTCTCGTCGTTACGCTCGGTTACGGCGTTGTGGGCTTTCTCGACGATTTTATAAAAGTATGGTTCAAGCAAAATAAAGGGTTGTCGGCATGGCAGAAAATAGTTTTTCAGACGGCGGTTGCCTTAATCGTCGCTATCTTCGCGTATAAAAGCCCGTTAGTCGGCGACGAGCAGTTTTTGCCGATAACTTTTCGCACGTTTTCGCTTAAAGCTTTTGCCGTTCCGTACTATATTCTCGTCTTTTTGGCTGCAAGCAATTCGGTTAATCTTATCGACGGACTGGACGGGCTGGCGGCGGGCGTCACTAAAAATTATCTTGTCTGTTTTATCGCGATTATCGCCGTTGCGGAAAGAATGCTGGGTGTAAACGTCGCAAACGGAACGGAAATCGAAAACGTCGCGGTTTTCGTTTGTTCGGCAATAGGCGCACTTATCGCGTTTAATTGCTTCAACGCTTATCCGGCTAAAATTTTCATGGGCGACACGGGGTCGCTGGCGTTGGGCGGAATGATAGCAGGGCTGTCGGTCGTAACCAAAACAACGCTGATTTTGCCTATTATAGGTATAATGTACGTAATCACCGCGCTGTCGGTTATCATTCAGGTTGCACATTATAAAAGAACTAAAAAGCGCGTTTTTCTCATGTCGCCGCTGCATCATCACTTTGAAAGAAAAGGCGTGCACGAAAACAGAATAGTCGCGGTATACAATACCGTCACGCTTATCGCGGGCGGCGGACTGTGCTGCCTGATATTGCTTTTTGCCTGACATTATCCGAGGTCGAACAGCATAAAATACCTTGTACGCGAGGTGATTTATGTGTAATTTATCGAAAGGAAAAATAATGGTAGCCGGAAACGGCATAAGCGGAAAGGGCGCCGCTTTCGCTCTTAAAAAAATCGGCGCGGATTTTGACGTCTGCGAGGGCGATTTCGAGCGCGCGATTGCGGAAAACGATTATTCTCTTATGGTCGTAAGCCCGGGAATTGCCTGCGACAGCGTGCTGTTTACGGCGGCAAAAAGCAAGAATATCCCCGTGATTGCCGAGATCGAGCTGGGATATCTGCTTAATAAAGGCAAGATTCTTGCCGTAACCGGAACGAACGGGAAAACCACGGTTGCGAAAATGGCGGCGCTTATGCTGGGAGAAAAACACCGCGTCGCTCTGTGCGGAAATATCGGCAGGTCGTTTTCCGAAGTCGCAGCGCTGGGCGGATACGAAATCGCGGTTGCGGAAGTGTCCAGTTTTCAGCTTGAAACGGTGCATAAGTTTCATCCGGACGTAGCCGTTATCACCAATATTTCCGAAGATCACCTCAATCGTCACGGAAACATGGAGCGTTATATCGGGCTGAAAAAGAAAATAGCCGAAAATATGACGAGCGGCGATACGCTCGTTTTGTCTCAGGACGGAATACCGATTAAGTGCCTCGTCGATTTTTCGCCGGAAGCGAAAGTGGTGTTCACCTGCGTGCGCGGCAAAATAAAAGGCGCGTATATGGAAGGCGACGAGTTTTTTATCGGCGGCGAAAAGATTGTCGAAAAACGAGATTTGCCGTTTACCGAAAGGCATAACTACGAAAATTTTCTGCTTGCCGCAACCGCGGCGCATGCAATGGGAGCAAGCGCAGACGAAATTCGTAGCGGTATAGCAAAGTTCACGCCCGAGAAACACCGTTTGTGTTTGGTTCGCGAAATCGGCGGAGTGAAGTTTTTCGACGATTCCAAAGGCACCAACGTGGCGGCGACCGTTGCCGCGCTTTCCGAAATGAAGGGGAGCGTTTGCCTTATAGCGGGCGGAAGCGATAAAAACTGCGATTTTTCGCCGCTGTTTTCCACGCGCGCGAAACTTAAAAAGCTCAATCTTATAGGCGCAACCGGATATAAAATACGCGACGCCGCCTATATGAACGGTTTTGCGAACGCCGAAATTTTTACCGACCTCGAATCGGCAGTGAAAAACGCCTATGTAAGCGGTTGCGAAAACGTGCTGTTCTCGCCCGCGTGCGCAAGCTTCGATATGTTTGAAAACTATTCCGCCCGCGGCGAAAAGTTCGTCGAATGCGTCTATGCGCTGGTTTAGCAAGAAAAATAAATCGGATTTGCCGACAAAACGCCCGTTCGGACACGGAAAATTCGATTTTGCGCTTTTTTTTGCGGTAGTCGCGCTTATGGCGTTCGGCGTGCTGATGGTGTATTCTGCCAGCAGTTATTCCGCCGAAAAAACTTACGGCGACGCAAAGTTCTTTATGTATAAGCAGCTTTTCGGCGTAATTCTCGGCGTTGCGGCGATGACGGCAATGTCGCTTCTCGATTATCATAAGCTGATTAAGCTGCGCTACGTCGTGCTTGCGGTAAGTTTTTTGCTGCTCGTTTTAGTATTCGTTCCCGGTATAGGCGTGGAAAATTACGGCGCGAAAAGATGGATTAAATTTCCGTTTTTCACGCTTCAATCAAGCGAAATAGCAAAGTTCGGGTTCGTGATTTTTTCGGCGGCGTATCTTGCAAAATATCACGACAAAATTCACAAGTTCGTATACCTTCTGCCCGTGCTCGGCGTGGGAGGCGCAATGTGCCTTCTCATTATGCTGGAACCCAACATGTCGGTAACCATGTGTCTTGCTCTCGTCATGATGATTATGCTTTTTATCGGCGGCGCGAGAATGAAACATTTTGCTTTTCTCACTTTGCCGCTTGCCGCCGCGGTGCCTGCGCTTATAATAGCCGAACCGTACAGAATGAAGCGAATGACGGCGTTTTTGCACCCGTGGGACAATCCGCTCGAGGAAGGATACCAGCTTATCCAGTCGCTGTACGCGATAGGAAGCGGCGGCTTTCTGGGCGTAGGGTTGTTCAATTCCAGGCAAAAGTATTTGTTTTTGCCGTTTGCCGAAAGCGATTTTATTTTCAGTGTGATAGGGGAAGAAACGGGCTTTATCGGATGCGTGGCGGTGATCGCCGTTTACGTGTTTATAATATCGCGGCTTGCGTCGATAGCAAAAAAAGCCCCCGACAGGGAAGGTTGTCTTCTGTCGGGGGGAATCGCGGCGGTCATCGCCGTTCAGACTCTTATTAACATTGCCGTGGTTACGGGAAGCATTCCGCCTACGGGCGTGCCGCTGCCGTTCGTGTCGTCGGGCAGCAGTTCGATAATAGCGTTTTGCTGCGCCGTCGGCATCGCGTTGAACGTGGGGCGACAAAGCGCGGATTATCGTAAATATTAGTCGGCTTTGCTTTCTTCTGCTGCGTTATCGTTTTCGTTTGCCGCGTTCTCGATCACTTTTCTGAACGATTTACTAAGCAAAAGCGCTATTCCGACGGCGATTACGATGGCAATATCCACGAATACGAACGAATTGTAGGTAAGGCTGTAAATCCACGGATTGGTGTCGCCCGCATACGTATAGAATACGAACACGCCGGAAATTACGTGGCTTGCAAAACGCAGAATGCCGGAAACTACGGCGCCAATCGCAAATTCCAGGGGCGCGACGTTGTTAATTCTGCCTTTAAGGAATCCGCAAAGACCGATGCATCCGAATGCGAGCGGATAGTCGAGGAAGAATTGCATCGGCTGATACAGAACGGGCGACTGCATGAATTGCAGCATTCCGTAGAGAAGTCCGCAGATAAGACCGTTTTTCGCGCCGAAAATGTAGGAATAAAGCATTATCGGCAGAACGGACGCCAGCGTTACCGAACCGCCCTGGGGAAGCTCGAAGAACTTAACGTAAGAGAGCGCAAAGCTCGTTGCCAGGCACGCCGCCGCATACGTGATCGATTTGGTAGTGTGTATAAACTTGGATTTGGAAGTAAACGCAAGCACTGCCATAACGGCAATCAACACCGCGGACAATCCGTAGTACAACGCCGAGGAAGAGGGTTTGTAATATTCTTCTTTGGCGGGAACGAAAATGATGAGAACTATCGAATATCCGATAAGGAAAACGGCTGCCGCAATCGCAAACGGCTTGAACGCCTTAACCTTGCAAGCGCTGAGCACGTACGCCACTATCGCCAATACGAACGCGCACGCCATAAGTCCGACGGTAAGCCAGAAGGTGTAGGTTATGCGACCTTTGATTACGTAGCGGGCAAGCGTAAGCGACATCAGCGTAAAAATTATGCACAACGCCGCGCCCAGCACAATGCCGGAAGCAAACGTCGTGAACTTTTTGAACGTGTCGCGAGCAAAGAAGTACATTAAAACCGCAACTACGGCGATTATTACGGCAAGCGCAAGCACCGCAAAGAGATAGTACTTCTGAATAAGGCCGATTATTTCGTCAAGTTGTTCGGGGTCTATATTGTTTAACATATAAAAAATCTCCTCGATACGCTTTTTATTAACCTTAAAAAGGCAGCCCGCACGGAAAACGCGAACTGCCCTTTTTTGCAATCAATAAAAAATATCGGTCGTAAAAAATATGCTGACGGCGCTTCC
>CAKQJJ010000039.1 GCA_934247335.1 uncultured Clostridia bacterium
GCCGGAATATTTTGCCGTGTTTACGTCTATTACGGTAAGCGCTTCGGTGTAGCCGAACACGAGCGATCCGCCCGACGGCAACATTACTTTTGGCGACAGAATCGCATCGACCTGGCTAAGCACGTTGAAATCGGCAAACATATCGCCCGATTTGTCGTAGAAACGAATTTTCTCGGACAGTTTGGGTTGAGTTTCCTTTGCGCTTTCGGCAATTTTTTCGCACGTTTCGCGATCGTTGCAGATTATCGCCTCGATATCGTCGTTGAACATATCGCGAATCGAGCGGTAGATAAGATCGCCGTCGTCGTAAATAATCGAAATGCCCACTTTGTTTTCGTAATCGTTTTTAATGCGCTGCCACAGCGCGGTAAGGCGCTTGACTTCGCCGATTATTTCGCTTTTTTTGGCTTCCTTGCAAACCGTTCTCGCGATCAGTCCGCCGCCTTCCGGTTTTATTTTAGTGAGTAGCTGAGTAAGTTTGTCGCGCGTAGCCTCGTCGGTAATTTTATTTGACACTCCGACAAAATCGATGGTGGGCGTCATTACCACGAATCTGCCGGGAAGCGAAATATTGGTGGTAAGGCGCGCGCCCTTCATCTGAACGGGCTCTTTGGTTGCCTGCACCATTACGTAATCGCCTGCGTTTATCGTAAGTTTTCCGGGAATAACGCCGGCTTGCGACATTATCGAGCGGTGCGCGAGTATTTCGTCAACCGACAAAAAGCCGTTCTTTCCCTCGCCGAAATCGACGAACGCCGATTGCAGTCCCGACAGGATATTGACGACCTTGCCTTTATATATGTTACCCGTGACGCCCGTGGAGCCCGCATATTCGACGTAGTACTCTTTCAGTTCGCCGCCACTCATAAGAGCGACCGATACGATATACGATTGCACATCCACGAGGATATAAGACGATTTCATTTTATTACCGCATCATAAGTTAGTTTACGCGCAAAATAAACACGCTTATTTAGTATATCATAAAATTTTAATGAAATCAACTAAAAAACGAGGTTTTTCCGCTTGTTTTAAGCTTTTTGTAGCATGGAAGATTGCAAACTAAAACTTTTTCGGAGAGATATACGTCCGAAGAAATATCCCGTTCGGCAAGAGTCAGTCCGCTTTCCTCCACTTTGAATACCGAATAGTGCTCGGCACCCAGTTTTCTTTTCAATGTCGCCACGGTTGTATTTTCGCCGATTAAAAAAAACTTTACTGGCAGAGCTTTAATTATTTTTTCGCTTCTGAACGCCGCGTCGTAGATTTTGCGGTACGTGCCGGCGTCCTTGCCTTTTATAAGCCCTGTCAAAACGAACCACACGGCAAACAAGCAGCTTATTCCGTACGCGCTTTTTACCGAGAAAATAAACGCGGCAAGAAGGAAAATCGCCGTCAAGACCGACAAAATCGTTTTTACGACGCCCGAAAATTTATACTTCCTGACTGCGGCGTAAATCGCCCGCCCGCCGTCCAGCGGATAGGCAGGCAAAAGGTTGAAAAGGCACAGCCCGGCGTTTGCAAGCGCAAAATCGCGCGTATAAAAATAGACGTCCGGGAAAAGCCACCAAAGAGCGACGATCGTCAGCCACAGGCAGGCGTTTACGAGCGGGCCGGAAATCGCGATTATAATTTCGTCGCCCGGTTTCATTCCGCCGCAATCGACGTTCATCGCCGCTCCCATCACGCCTAAATTAACGCTTTCGGGCGCATAACCACGTCTTTTCGCGGCAATCGCGTGTCCCGCTTCGTGCAACGCGAGCGCGCATAAGTAACATATAAAAACGTAAATTTTGCCGGTAAAAGCAAAAAAAACGCCGTACGCGATTATTGCGGGCGATATTTTTATTTTCATTTATTCGGTAAGGCAAAAACGCGTATCATTTCGGATAAAACGGCGTCGTTCCTTTTTTTCAAGAATAATACACGCTGCAAAAAGCGCGACTATAAACACGCACGAAACGAAATATAAAGCTTTCTTTCCGCTACGTTTTGCCGACGGCACTTTTCGTTCGGCTTTCGGTTTTTGCCTGACCGCAACTTTATTCATTCCGAAATATTTGTCCATACGCTATATTATTTCTATGAAGCGGCAAATATACGCGTTAAACGTATTTTCCGGTGCCGATAAAGCGTTTGGTTCGGGCGCGGACGTTGAGAATAAACTCGCCGTCCTCGGTAACGTCGACGTACACGGTTAAATCTTCGCGCGACAAATACATATAATTGGTAAGCAGTTTGTACGTTTCCGCTTTCATTATTCTTAAACTGTTTTCGATATCCGCGATACGACTGCGGCTCATCCGGCGCATGCGCTCTTCCGCGTTTGACTGTTGCATTTTCGTTCTCCTTACAGATGTTTTTTAAGCGCGCGCTTTATTCCGCCGAATATTCCGCGGAATTCCTGAGTGCAATCGTAGGCGGTTTCGGTTCCGTAAACTATATTGCGGCACAGCATCTGCATAGCCCGGCTTCCGCTGCCGTCGCTTCTGAGACGTTCGCCGGAAGTGGACAGACCGTTTATTTCGTCGTTTTCGGGCACTATTCCGCAAAGCGGTATTCCGAGTGCCGACCGTATATCATCGGGCGAAGCCATATCTCCGTCCACCACCATATCGCCGCGCACGCGGTTTACGATAAGTTTTGCCGGCATGCGATAGGAAGCCAGTATGCTTATTACTTTGCTTGCGTCTTTTACCGCCGAAACGTGCGGAGTGGTTACGACGATTGCTTCGTTCGCAGCCGAAACGGCGCGATGAAAGCCCAGCTCGATACCGGCAGGGCAGTCTATAAGCACGTATTCGAAAGAATCGAGCGAGCGTATAATCGCGCGCAGGTGGTCGCCTGTAATTTCGCCCGTCCGATAGCCTCTTACCGACGGCATAATCATCAGATTTTCGTTTTCCGGATCTTCGACGAGCGCCTGACAAGGACGGCATCTGTTTTCGGCTACGTCGGATATATCGAACACTATTTTGTCCTCTACGTTCATAAGTACGTCCAGATTGTTAAGTCCCATATCGGTGTCCACAAGCAAGGTTTTCATTCCCATTGCGCTTAAACACCTGCCAATACCCAGCGTTATCGACGTTTTGCCCACGCCGCCTTTGCCGGAAGTTATCACTATTACTCTCGACATTTCAGCCTCCCGTTGTCTTCCACTCGATTATACCTCGCTCGGGAAACAAAAAAACAGCCGTTTATGTCGCATAAGGCTGTTTTCTGTCGTGTAATTATCGTATTTTTTCTTTAAGATCAGTTGCCGAGAACTTTTTTAAGCAGTTCGCGGTTTCCAAGCAGTTTGCCGCCGCCCGGGCATGCCGAGTAATCGGGGCTTGCGGATATGTGAACGTCGAGGTCGAGCGCTTTTTTCATCACTCTGTCCAGCCCGAGTATTTTTGCCGCGCCGCCGGTGACGTATACGCCCTTTTCGCTGAGGTCTGCCGCAAACGATTTCGGGCAGGTTTTGATGACGTCGTGAACCGCTTCGGACACCTTGCTGTAATAGGGCATAAGCGCCTCGAACACGTCGGTTGCGTATATGGTGCAGGACGCGGGAACAAGCGTTTTGGAATTGACGCCTTTTATTTCCAATCCGGCGTTGTCGTTGGGGTACAGACTGCCTATTTCTTCCTTGATCTTGCGTGCGAGCGCGCGGCTTATACGCAAGCCGTACTTACCCACGACGTAATCGCAGATAGCTCCGTCCATCATATCTCCGCCGATGCTTACCGAGCAGCCGGTTATTATTCCGCAAAGGCTTATAAGCGCGATTTCGGTAGAGCCGCCGCCGATATTTACGACGAGATTTCCGGCAGCTGCGTCAACGGGCAGATTCATTGAAAGTGCGGACAGAATTATGTTGTCCACCATGTCCACGTTTGCGATTCCGGCGTCGTAGCACACGTCGCCGTACTGCTTGCGCTCTTCAACCGATAATCCGGTGGGGACCGCCATTATCGCGTTTATGCGCGTAAACAGATTTTTTTCGACGTTGATTTTATTTAAGTATTGCCCCAGCATCATGGTTGCAGCGGCGGGATCGGCGATATAGCCGCCGTGTACCGGGCGAACGATGGTCGTATTGTCTGGCGCTTTGCCTATTATGTCTGCGGCTTCGTCGCCCACGCAACCCAATTTTCTTGCGTCGTCCCTGCCCGTGTACGCTATAAGCGTGGGTTCGTGCAATACTACGCCCTGATTTTCCACGAAAACCGACGTAAAACACGTTCCTATATCCAAAGCAATGTTTACTTTACCCATTGAAATTCTCCTTTAATATTTCTTCCAGCATTTTTACGGGCAAGCCGATAACGTTGTCGGCGTCGCCGTTTACTCCCGTAACACACTCGAAAAACATTTTGTCCTGCAATCCGTACGCGCCGGCTTTATCCATAGGACTGCCGGTAGAAATATATTTTTCTATAAATCGGTCGTCAAGCTCGCCCACAGAAACAAAGGTTTCGCAAAACGCGTTCGTCAGTTTCTTGTCGCTTTTCACGCACACGCCGGTTATCACGGAGTGCGTTTTGCCGGACAGGCTTTTAAGCATACGCGCGGCGTCGCTTTCGTCGTGCGGTTTTCCGAGCACTTGTCCGTCCATAACGACGATCGTGTCGGCGCCGACGACGATGCCTCCGATGCGCGAAAAAACTTCTTCGGCTTTATGCCGTGCGAGCGCGCAGGCAAACTGACCGGCGTTTACGAACGCCGCTTTTTCTTCTCCGCACGCAGGCACGATATTTACGGTTAAATCTTTTATTTTTGAAATAAGCTCTTTTCTTCTCGGCGAAGCGGAAGCAAGCGTGATTATCATATGATTTCGAGGTTCTTTCTGTACGCGCGGGCAAACTCGGCTGCTGCTTCGGACGCGTCTTTAAGTTCGAGCGTGCAGTCGCCTTCGGTTTCGGTTTTCATAATTACCGAGTCGCCGAGAACGTCGCAGTTGATGTCCTTTACGCAGCTGTTCATGGTTCTGTCCAGACTTTCGGCAATGCGCAGAATGACCGACAGACGCATAACCGCCGTAAGATCCTCTTCGGTTACGATATCTTTGAATTTATTCCATTCGTTGATATTGAATTCGTCGCTTCTTATTCCCTGAGCAACGAACGCGGCAAGCACTATTTCGCGGTGGCTTGCTCCGCAAAGGTTGGAATTGAGAATAAAATAGTAGGCGTGTTTATATCTGTTGTAGAATTTGATACGCGCGCCGGCATCGTGCAAAAGCGCGGCGATACGCAATACTTTCATATAGAAACGCGGAAGCTTGTGCAGCACTCTCAACTGTTTGAAAAGCTGAATGCTGAGCATGCAAACCTGTTCGGAATGGCGGATATTAACGTCGGAGAAGTACATAGTGGTGTACGCCGAATATCCAAGAATATCGCTTATCGGTTTTTCTATCGTGGTGGGAACGGCGTGATTGAACATAAAGCCCTCTCTTACGCCGTAGCCGGAAACGGTGAGCTGCTCGAACGAAGTGAGGTCGAACACGCTTTTCACGCAGGCAAGCGCAGCCGGGAAAATGTCCGCTCTTCCAGCGCCGAGACCTCTTATTCTGCTGCGTTTTTCGGGATCGAGCACGCGGAACATTTCGTAAACGGTGTTGAAGTTATCCTGCGACAAAACGTAGTTGTGCAGCATTTCGAGCGGGTACTTTCTTACTCTTCTGCTTATTCGCGCAAGGTTGCGGAAAGCTCCGCCGCAACCGATGAACTGATAGTCGGGGTCGAGCGTTTTAAGCCATTCCACGCGGGAAAGCTGAGTATAAACGTACTGATAGATATTGTCCATCTGCTCCGCGGGAGATACTCCGGGATCTTTGAACAGTTCGGTGAGCGTAATGGTGCCGAACGGCAGATTTTCGCGATAGATTATGTTGCGGCGGTTGTAGCAGATGAGTTGCAGGCTGCTGCCGCTTAAATCGACGATTACCGCTTTCGAGATATCCAACGAATTTATAACGCCGTAATAGATGTGCTGAGCCTCTTCTTCTTCGCTTAGCACTTTGAATTTGAATCCGCACACCGTGTTGATTTCTTCGATAAAGCTTTTCTGGTTTTTCGCACGGCGAACCGCGTTGGTTGCGAAAGCGTACACTCTTTCTACGCCGTAGCTGTCGCAAAGCTTGCGGAACATTTTAAGCGTTTTAATCGCCTGCGCCACTCTCGACGGCTTTAAAAATCCGTCTCTGTCCATATCCTGACCGAGACGAACGGTTTCTTTCAATTCGTCGAAAACGACGAAATGCCCGTTGGGAAGTATTTCGACCAGAACAAGACGCGCCGAGTTGCTGCCCAAATCAATAACTGCTATTTTTTCCAAAATAATTCTCCTTGTAGAGTATCTTTCGGCAAATATTATAACACAGAAATGCCGACTTGTCCATACCCATTTTAAAATTTTTTTCGATTTTTTTCATATTTCGGCAATTTTTAACCGCCTTTTAACAAGGCAAAGCTTCTTTGCATGACAAAATGCGACCGTTTTTTCCGCGGCTCCGTTTTTTTATGGAGCCAAAAGCGTAAATATTATTTACTTTTTCTTTTTTTTATGTTAAAATACTTCTATGAAAAAGTTTTTGAAATTTTTATCCATTGGGGCACTCATAGCCGTGCTTTGCACCTTTTCGGCGGTCACTGCGGCAGCCGAAAAAGCGGTTACCGACGAAAAATACACCTTCGTCGGCAATCCGAGCGGACTTTTCTGCGCAGACGACGGAATTTTCGTCTATTCGGCGGACAGACTGTATTCTTTTTCATATACATACGAACAGACCGGCGAAAGACAGCTTTCGGGCGCTTATAAATACGAAAAAAGCGCTCTCATTTCCGTGTATTCTTCTTCCGACGGCGTATATCTGATTTCTTCCGACGGAAACGACAAAAAGCTTACCGGAAAAGCCGACGACTTCACCGTTTACGGCTCGCGCGTGTTCGTCGCTTCAGGCTCGGACGTCATAATCGTCGACACTTCGTCCGATTCGGTTTCCACGATATCCGCAGGCAGCCGCATAACGTCGATAGCGTACTCGGGCAACAAAGTCTGTTTTTCCACACAAAGCGATTCCTTCGGCTATTCGGACATTTACGAAGTAAGCGAAAACGGAATTTCGCTTCTTTTCGACTATTGCAAAAACGTGGGCTATCTTATTCCCGGAAACAAACCGACGTATTACGGAGCGGGTAAGGTAACCGATCCTGAAACAAAGCAGAGCTTTTCGCTTCACGGCGACGAAATACGCGTTTCCCGCCACGGCGACGATTTTTATTCGGTAACCGCAAGCGGCGAACTTTACAAAACGACTGACGGCGTTACCTCTCTTATTTTTGCCTGCACAAGCTCGGAAACCGGCTATTTCGCATTTCCCGGCACCGCTTATTCCGACTACGGCAAGCTGTTCGTACCCGATTACGCAAACGACCGTATAGCGGTTATGGACGAGACGGTTTCGTATCTCGACGTCACGCGCCCGGTTGCCGTTGCTTCCGACTATTCGGGAACGCTTTACGTATACGGAAAGCGCGGATTGTTTGCCTACAACGCGGACAAGCTTGACCGTGAGCCCGGAATCCTTGCGTATTCGGGCGGGGCGGTTTCCTCTCTCGCTTACGGCAAAAAAGGACTTTACGTTTTATCGGGCGGCAAGGTTTATCTGTACGACGACGGCGAGCTTACTTACGTTTGCGACGCGCTGAAAATGCGCACCGAATATTTCGGCGGGCAGCTGTACGTTTTGCAAAGCGACGGCGTATATAAGGCGGGCGGCGACTATCCAACCGTAAAGCTTGACGGAATAGAAGATTTCGACGTAAGCAGCGACGGCTCGGTTTACTGCCTTAAAAACGGAGAAATATCGCGTTATTCGGCGGACGGCGAACTGATTTTCAGCAAAAAGACCGACGAAAACGCCACTTCATTTTCTCTGTCGGTAGTGACGAACAAATACACCGATTACGGCGATCTCGTAATTACCTGCACGAAAACGCACAGAGTTTTCAACTTCAAGCCCGATTCTCCCGCGGTTGCGCCCGAAGCGGACCTGACCTACACCGACACTACCGATATCATCAGAACGGTCACCGACGAGGCAAGCGTTTATCAGTCGCCAAACAGCATTAAAAATCTCGGAAAAATTCCGTCCGGCGCCACGGTCATCGTCGGCAAGTACAATCTGTACGAAACCGAACGAATGAGTTACGTTTTGTACGAAGCGGACGACGGACTTAAAGAAGGTTATATCTATAAAGGACTTATCGGCGAAGCCAAAAAAGAGCACGCGCCCGAATTTACCACGGCAAGAACGCTTTACGAAAACACCGCCGTTTACCGTTTCCCGACGGCTGGCGGTAAGAAGCTGATAGAAAACGTGGGCAAAAACGTTCAGATAAACGTGCTTTCGTTCTGCGATTACGAACACGACGGCGTTAAATGGCTTAAAGTGAGCTACAATTCGCAGATAGGATTTATCGCGCGCGACATGCTTGCAACCAATCAGACTATTCCCGACGACGAACGCCCGCAGTACAACGCAAGTCTTAAAAAAGACGCGGATATTTACGACATAGTGGGCGGAATTTACGTCATGACCGGTAATTCGCTTAAAGCCGGAACCGACGTCGAAACAGTGGGAATGTTCGACCAGAATTCCAAGTACACCAAAATACGCTATTTCGACCCTGAAAAAGGCGTGCGCGAATGCTACGTGTTAACCGAAACTCTCACCTCTTATTCCATTACTCCTTTGCAGATTATAGGGCTTATCGGCGTGGGCGTTATCGCAATTCTTCTGGTTACCGTGTGCGTAATCAAGTTTGCAGGAAAGCGCAAGCGTATGCTCAGCGCTTCCGGAAGAAACGTTTCGTCAGACAGAAATAAAAAATAAAATAAACGAAATACACAAAAACGCCCGGACACATCTCCGGACGTTTTTTCGTTGCTTTTTTCAACGTTTTTATTTGTTTTCCAACACTTTTTTAAGAAATATGCCGGTGTAGCTTTTTTTATTTTCGGCTACCTGTTCGGGCGTGCCGGTTGCGACGACCGTGCCGCCCTCGTCGCCGCCTTCGGGACCGAGATCGACGATATAGTCGGCGCATTTAATCACGTCGAGATTATGCTCGATTACTATTATCGTGTTGCCGCCCGAAGCCAGTCTCTGCAAGATCGTGATAAGCTTATCCACGTCCGCCATGTGAAGTCCGGTGGTGGGCTCGTCGAGAATGTACAGGGTTCTGCCGGTAGAACGCTTGCTGAGTTCGGTTGCCAGCTTTACGCGCTGCGCTTCGCCGCCCGAAAGCGTGGTTGCGGGCTGACCGAGTTTTATATAGCCCAAGCCCACGTCCTGCAAAGTTTTTATTTTATTGTAAATATTGGGGATAGGCTCGAAGAACTCGCACGCCTCGTCCACCGTCATGTCCAGCACGTCGGAAATGTTTTTGCCTTTGTATTTTACGTCCAGAGTTTCGC
>CAKQJJ010000040.1 GCA_934247335.1 uncultured Clostridia bacterium
GTTTCTTTTCCTTCATTTCCACTTCGGTAGCCGCGCCGACGTTGATTACTGCAACGCCGCCTGCAAGTTTTGCAAGACGTTCGGCAAGTTTTTCCTTGTCGTAGTCGGAAGTGGTAACTTCCATCTGAGCGCGGATAGCCTTGATTCTGTCCTTGATTTCGGTGGGATCGCCGCAGCCTTCGACGATAGTGGTGTTGTCCTTATCGACTTTAACCTGCTTTGCTCTGCCCAGCATATTGAGAGTAACGTCCTTAAACTCGATACCCATTTCTTCGCTGACCACCGTGCCGCCGGTGAGAGTAGCGATATCTTTCAGCATTTCCTTTCTTCTGTCGCCGAATCCGGGCGCCTTAACGGCAACCACGCTGAACGTTCCGCGCAGTTTGTTTACGACCAGAGTCGCAAGCGCTTCGCTTTCGATGTCGTCGGCTATGATAAGCAATTTTGCGCCGTTGTTGACGATCTGTTCCAGAACGGGCAGAATTTCCTGAATGTTGCTGATTTTCTTATCGGTAATAAGGATAAGCGGATTGTCGAGCACCGCTTCCATTTTCTCGGTGTTGGTAACCATATAAGCGGAAGCGTAACCTCTGTCGAACTGCATACCTTCGACGACGGAAAGATTGGTTTCCATGGTCTTGGACTCTTCGATGGTGATAACGCCGTCCTTGCCCACTTTTTCCATGGCTTCGGCAATCAGTTCGCCGACGTTGGTGTCGCCCGCGGAGTTGCTTGCAACCTGCTGAATGGCGACTTTGCCGTCAACCACTTTGCTTATGGATTTAAGATGTTCTACGGCAACGTTCGTAGCGGCTGCGATACCCTTTTTGACGATCATGGGGTTTGCGCCCGCAGCGATGTTTTTAAGACCTTCGTGAATGATTGCCTGAGCAAGCACGCACGCGGTGGTGGTGCCGTCGCCGGCAACGTCGTTGGTCTTGGTGGAAACCTCTTTAACCAGCTGCGCGCCCATGTTTTCAAAAGGATCTTTAAGCTCGATTTCCTTTGCGATGGTCACGCCGTCGTTGGTGATGAGCGGAGCGCCGTATTTCTTGTCGAGAACGACGTTTCTGCCCTTGGGTCCCAAAGTAATTTTTACGGTATTTGCAAGCGTATTGACGCCCGCTTCGAGAGCTTTTCTCGCTTCTTCGCCCGTTTTTATCTGTTTAGCCATAAATTTCTGCCTCCTTATTATTCAACGATTGCCAGAATATCGCTCTGACGGAGAATGGTAACTTCCTTTCCGTCCAGTTTGAATTCGCTGCCGGCGTACTTGGAATAAAGCACCTTGTCGCCTACTTTAACCTGCATTTTGATGTCCTTGCCGTCGATGATTCCGCCGGGGCCCACCGCAATGATTTTTGCCATCTGCGGCTTCTCCTGATCCTTGGCAAGAAGCACGATTCCGCTTTTGGTCTTTTCCTCGGCGTCAACCGGCTCGATTACTACCCTGTCGAAAAGTGGTGTAATTTTCATATTTACTTTACCTCCGAATGTTTTTCGTTTATCGTTACGATTGTAATATATCTTTCGATATTTTGCAAGCGTTTCGCCAAATTATTTCAATTTTTTTCCTTTTTAAGGCTTCCCGGGAGAGCGGCTTTTATTCGCTTTCGCTCTCCTTTCCGGAAATCCTTCGGAAAATCTTTGACTTTCTTTGACTTTCAACCGTATTATAATACGAAAATTTCGGTTTGTCAAGTACTTTTTCAAAAATTTTCCAACTTTTTTTCAAATATTTCCCGGTCTGCGGATTATTCGTTCGCAGCGTCGTCGGTTTGATCTTGCGCGTCCTCTTTTTCTTCCGACGCGCCTTCGTCCTGCTCTTCGCCGAGATTATCTTCGGTATCGTTTTCGCCGTCCGCGTCGCCCGGCTCGTCCTCGCGGTTATCCGGCACCATAATGCCCAGAATTACGAAAACCGAGCATATCGCGCTTACGACCTCATTTACGTACGGAGCCGAAATTTTCAGTCCGAACAGTTGCAAAACGATTACCACCGCGCCCGACAAACTCAGCCAGAACTTAACGCTTTTCAGCTTTTTCAACATTTTTTCCTTCATAACAAACCTCCCTTATCGCGTTTTTCGACAGAAAAAAAGCCTCACGCTTTCTCCGGGTCGACAACGACTTCAACCTTTTTGACACTCTCATGATTTTCTTCCTTTATTCCCACGTGCGAGGCGACTTCGCGCAAAACGCTTTCCACGTCTTTAACGTCGCTTTGCACCTGTTTAAGCGCGGACAGCGAACGCGTCAGCCCCTCGATAACCGACTGATATTTGTTTTCGCGCTTGCCCGTAATTTTCAGCTCGTAAATAAGCAACGAGCAGAAAAGAACGGCGAATATTCCGTTCGACACGGCAATGCGCATTACTTCTTCCCACATACTAATTCTCCTCCGAATAATAAATTACGGGGGAAGAGAGAGCTTTGCCGTCGGATAATATGCGCAGCGCAAATTTTCGTCCCGGCGCGTCGAATCTCATTCTTTCCGACTTTTTCCCGGTTGCAACCGAACGCGAATATTTCTTTCCGTCGGCGTAAAGCTCGGCGGTAACCGCTCCTTCGTGCGTAAATTCCACCGCCTTGACGCATTTTTTACCCGCGCAACCAAAGTCAAGCTCGTTAAGCTCGAAAAGCGCTTTATCGCCTTCCGCAACCAAACAGTCGTCTTCGCCAAGCAGTTTCATGCTGCCGTCGTCCATGGCAAGAATAAGTTTATCCTGCTCGTACAAAGGGCAGAACGACTTGATTTTATATCCGCAGTACACCTCGGCTTTGTCTTCGCCGAACACGATAAGCGCGTTGTTGCCCGCGTAGTCCGCGTCCTGCTCCGAATAAACGTCGGACGGAAATTCAAGCCTCGTCGCCACGTACGTTTTTCCGTGAAATCCAACTATCTGCGACTGTTCGCCGCCTATAAAAGCCGAACCTAAAAATTCGCTTTTGCTTTCAAGCTTGCTTCCGTCGAAGCGATACAACCCGCGCGAAGTGAAAAACCACGCGCCGTCGCCCGAGCAACGCACGGTGTTTCCGTACGCCTTTTCGCCAGTTTCGCATATTTTCGTAACCGTATAGTTTTCGCTGTCCGCTTTGGAAATGCGCGATATTCCGTTATCCTGAAAAACGTAAATATAGTTTTTCAGATTTACAAGTCCGCGCACCATTCCGCACTCGTTGTACACGTACAACGACGTCTGCGAACCGCTCCAGGTCTTGGGATTGAACATCGCGCAGTAACGCACGCGCGGATAATTGTCCGACGAACACGCAAAAAGCTTTCCGTCATAAATAACCGCGCCCGTAACCATCGGATTTGAACTCAGCTTTGTAAACTCCTTGTCGTACACGTAAAAACCGTTTTCTCCGCAGTTTATAAGCAGATAATTCTGTCCGTCGTAGTTGTAATCTATAAAAATCGGCGGCTCGGTAAAAGTGACGGCGCTAAGCGTGCCGACGAACGTGCCAGCGCTCGTAAAATCGTAAAACGCAAGCTTGTTTTCGGCGTTCAGCCCGAACACGTAATCGTGCTCGGCGCCCGCCTTGTCTATGCACTTGAAGCAATGCGGATATTTTAAGTTTATCGACGCAAAATTGCCTTCCGCCGCTTTTACGCCCAAACCGCGCTTAAAAACGTTGCCGCACTTGCGCATATTGACGATAATTTTTACGTCCTTGCCCGAAACTTCCGACTCCGCGTCGGCAAAATGCCCGCTGTCGTCGCAGCGATATTCGTATATTTTCTCTTTGGTAAGCTTATCGGTAAAACTTTTCATAAAAAATCCTCCCGATAAATCCTAAAACCATTTTCTCACGGGTATAATTCCCGGCGAACGCGTCTTTTTGTTTTTCAGCTTGGCAATTTCCCGCTCGAACAGGCTCTGCCACTTAACCGCCTCGCCGTTTACTCCGGTAGCCACGCAGTATTCCGCGCACGCGCCGTACACAAGCGCCCGCTCGTTGATTGCCGCCGAAAACGGCAGATCGTCGTCTATCTGCATTTTTGCGGGCACGTACGTATAATAAACGTAATACGTTCCGTCCTCTATCAGAATTCTGTCCGAATAAACGGTGTACGCGGCAGTTTTTCCCGCCGAGGTTTTAACCGTCACTATTTCCAGCAGTTTATCGTCTATATTAGAATAGAAAATGCAGCCCGAAACCGCTCGGCATATTTTTGAATTTGCGGGTGCCGTAGCCGAGAGCGCGATATCCGCCGCGGCAATGTTGACGCAGCGCACCAGATCGTTCCGCTCGGTCAGGCGTTCGCCCGAAAGCGTATCGCCCGCGTTAATCGCGGCAACCAGCTCCGTAAGCCCCAGGTATTTTGCGGCGCAACTCACGACTTCGCTCACTTTACTCATACTCCTTCCCCCTCATGGCGCGCTCGTACTTTTGCTCGACGTCGCTTACGGCGCGCGCCACGGCGGATTTTTCCGCTTTGTCGTTAGCTTCGTCTATTTCTTCCAATAATTTTTTAAGATTTTCTCTTCTCGTCTTCGCTACGTGAATATAGCTTCGCTCGTCCAGCTCGGGATAGGGAAGCACCACGGCGAGCGTGCTTCCCTTCTGTCCTCCGAAGTGGACTTCGAATCGTTTTCTTTCATACGAATAAAACACGAAGTAATCCGGATCGAGCGCCCGGATTCGCCGCGCTATACCGAACAAATCGTCTTCTACGACGTATCCCTTGCCTATCATGCTTACGCTCTGGTTACTCCGGTAAGACGAGCAAGTCCGTTGGGCTTAGCGCAGATAAGATCGCAATACTTGACCAGAGTCGCGGTATAAACGGGCTTACCCTGAGCCTGACGGAGAATGTTGCCGTTTTCGGTTTCGAGGAATCTCCAGTCGCACAGCTGATGCAGTTTAAGCGTGGAAGTATCCATGACGTACATGGTTCCGCTGTCTACGAAACGCTCGAATACCATAGGTACGCCGCCGAACGAAATAGCCTTAAAGCCGGTGTCGGTGGTCATGTAGTCCACGTTGCGCTTATAGGACGCGAGGAAATCGAGGTAGGAATACTTGGCAAGCTGCGACATTGCGATAAAGTCGATAGTGCAGTTTGCATAGTTTTCCACTCTGTCGATAACTTCCTGAATTTTCACGTCGTCAAGCGCTCCGGTGGAAGACTTGGTGTACGGAAGAAGCGAAGTAATGCTGCTTCTCGGCACGCCGTAAAGATTGCCGCTGGTTGCGAATATCGATTTGATACCGGAAATTTCCTTGTTCTTGCTGCCCTGATTGTAAAGATATCCGACGGTGACGGTAGGCGTAACCGAAAGAGTTACCTTTTTGTTGGTTCTGTCGATGGACACGATTTTAGCCGCAACTTTATCTACGCCGGCAGAAGTGGAATATACGTCCACGAGCATGCCTTCGATGAGGTTGTTGGTGTCGTTAACGGTAAGAACGCCGTCGGTTACAGCCGAAATGTTGGTAAGAAAACCGGTGCCGTCGCCGTAAAGCATTCTCGCCAGATTGAACTTGGAAGCCTCCATAAGTCCGGTTATTTCGGCGTTGAGAAGGTCGGTAAACGCGCCCATGCCTTCTCTGCCGGCGCGGATAGCCTTGTCCGAAATGGAAATCTGTCCGTACAGATTTTTAAGAGTGCTTGTAAACTGCAAATACTTGTTGCCGGAAGCCACGGGAAGCTCGCCGTCTTCGTCGCCCGCTCCCACGCCGCCGTTGATTCCCCAGCGTACCGCGGTGCGTATCTCGTTGCCGTATACGTCCGCCTGAGTCTGCTCGATCTTCGCCAGCAACGGATTTGCCGTAGTGTTGAGAAGATTGCTCATAGTTCCCAGATAAATGTTTTTCAATGCGTTTTCCGCTTCGCTTAATGTGATCATTGTTAAATTTCTCCTTTATTTTTAATAATTTGATTTTTTGTTTGTTTTTGTCTTGATTTTTGTTTTTGGATTTAAACTCCAAGTGATAAAATTTCAGTTGCCGGTCATTTCCCCGTAGAGATAACGTTTCATCGCCCGCAAATTCCCGTAGGTGAGCCCTGCGGTCTCCCGCTCCTTTTTAAAGCCTCTCACCCCGGGATAGGTGGCACGGTTACCGTGACGGAGAGGGCTATTGTAGGGACAGACGTCCCCGACTGTCCGAATAAGGTTACCGCGTGACAATCTCTATCGCTCAATAGAACAAAATTTCCCGGTTCCTCACTTTCAACCTTATATCGTAGGGGCGATGTTTCATCGCCCGCTTTTAAAACCGCTCATCCAACGTTTTCCCTATATTCTCTCCCCGCTAACTTCTGAAAAGCATCTCCGCCATGATTTTGGCTTCTTTCAACGTTTTCGGAACAACTTTCTCGCTTACCGGCGTTGCGCCGATATTCCCGCCCACGACTTCAACCGCGCGCCCCTTGGAAATCTTTTTAAGATAATTCTCGATAACGCACTTTTCCACCGCTTCGTTCTGCGCCGCAATAACGGCGTTTTCGGGCTTTTTTAGCATTTCCGAAAAATCCGCAGCCTGCTTTGCCGCCGCCAGCTGCTCGCGAAGACTTTCGCTTTCCTTAACCGCCTTGAAATACGCCGCGAAAAATTCCTCCGCGTCGATTTTCCCGCCCATGGCCGTGGTTTCTTCATCGCCGGATCGGACGTTTTCCTTCTTCTCCGTATAAAGCTCTTTTTCCCCGCAAGCCTCTTTTTCTTCCGCGCCGCAATCGGGCTTGTCGCTTTCAACGAAATCCGCGCTCGCCTCTTTGGTATTTTCTTCGGCTTCGATTTCTTTTTCGCCCTCTTTTTCGCTTACGCATTCGGTGCCGCCCTCTTCTTTTTCCGCAGAAAGCGAATTTTTTTCTTCGTTAGCCGCGTTTTTCTCTTCCGCGCATTCCGCAGCGGGCTGCCGATCGCTCAAAGCGATTTCAATCTGATTTTCTTCCGTCATTTCTCCTCCCCGAGCGCCTCTTTATGCCGCTCTATATGCTCTTCCAATCTTTTAACCGCCTCTTCGGACGCGTTGCCCGACAAAATAAACGCCGTGTGAACGTCGATGTGCGCCGCGTGATCGTCGTACGAATGCACGTCGATTTTCCCGTCGCAAACGTCCGCGTTTTCTTGTTTTGCGCGCAGCCGTTGAAGTTCCGCGGTACTGTTAGCCTGTTCGAGATTTCCAAACCCGAACGCACGCAGAATTTTGTAGCGCATATTCTCGTCCACTTTTCCGTCCGACCCGCTGAGAAGTCCGGCGCTGTACAGTTCCAGAATGGTGTTTCTTCTCGCAGCCGCGCTGTCGCCTATTTCCGACTCGGTATCCAGTTCGATATCGTCGCACGCAAGCGAGCTTGCCGACCACGCCACCGTTTCTATTTCGCCGGCGTCGCCCACGCATCTCGAAATACGCGCGCTGCCTCCGAACTGACGGTAAAGGCGCAGAATCATGCGACCCGTATCCTTGATTGCCGAACGTATTTCGTCCGCGCTGACCGAAAGACGGCTATCGTCCTGCTCGATCAGCAGTTCCAGCGCGCTGCCGCTCGTAACCGTGGTGGGCACGTTGGAAGTGGACATAAATTCGCTCACGCCGCTCACCGCCGCAAACTCTTCCAAAAGTCTGCTTTCCTCTTTGTCGAAGTCGCCGGGCACCGAACCGGGCTGCATAAAGGTCGGCGGAGTCGAACCCGCGCGGTACACCACGATTTTGCCGGGTGCCAGTCCCTCGCTTGCCAGATCGTCCACGTCCACGCTGCCGTCTTCCACCGCAAGAACGCCCGCCGCTATACGGCTTAAAAATTCGTGCTTGCGATTTTTAACCGCGTTGTACGCGCGCTGAACCGGAATTGCCCGCTCGATGGGGCAGGTCCCGAAAAATTTGCCCGCGCGGGGCAGCGAACGCTGGCGCACGAACGGCAGATCCGCCTCGCCGTTTATTCCCACCAGGAAGGGAAGATCGCCCTCGTACAACAACTTGTCGCCGGCAATCACTTCCAGTCTTCCGGCAGGATAAGTGATGTTGGGGCGCGAATATCTTTCGATAACTACCGCGTACCCATTTTTCTTTTTTTCGCTTTCTATCGGCACGTTACCGTCCGAAAATCCGAGTACGGCGCCCGCCTCTTCCTCGACGTCCGCGCCCCATATGCGCTTGATATCGGCAACGTGTACGGCTTTTGCGTGAATAATACTGCGACAATCCTTAATGCTTCCGCAGTCTACCGAATCGGGAAAAATCTCGTACGGCGGGCACACGTCCACTCTGACGTCGCCCTCTCTTATTATTTCGTCGCCGTTTTTCCCAACCGCCATTCCTGCGTTGTTGTCCCAGGTTATTTTATAAAACGCCGTACCCGTAAGCTCCGACCACATGGTAGCCGTGCTTATTACGTCGTCGATATTTAAGTTTCCGCACGCTCCGTCCAGAATTTTCGCGCTGACCTTAGCCGCCGAAACGTCGCTCTCGTCGCTGCTTGCCGGGCGAACGCTCAGTTTGGGGCGAACGCGCGACAGACGAGCCAGTCGCGTATCCAGAATGGACGCTATGTGATTAAACGCGGTGCGCTCTTCCCAATAATAATTTTTAGGCTCGCTCACCACTTCCCCGGTGGGCGAAACGCTCGAATACTGATCGCCGTCCGCCATGCGCGCGTTAAGCTTCCACTGCGCCTCGATTTTTCTTCGCGCAGCCACTCTGTCCAGATAATCTTCGCGTATTTCTTTCACTTTGGCGCTTTCGTATGAATTATCCGTGCTTTTCACGCGCTCTCCTCCCCGCTTACCGCGGACGAGCCCGCGATTTTGCGTTTCTTTCTGACTGCGACGGGCGCAGGAGCCTCGTCGGACGCGAACAGCTCGTCCGCAGGCTTATCCTTCGGCTCCGAGCAAAGCGCCGTTTTAAGTTTTTCGGCGCACTCCGAGCACATGCAGATGCTGCTGTGAATACCGCTTCTGTCCATAACGAGAACGTAATCCGCCATATTGCGGCACGCGCCCATTTCGCATCTTATCTTATACTTATTCTTTATCAGTTCCATTACATATCTCCCCAAATTCGCGAAGAAGCCTCAGTTTTTCCGCTTTAAGCTCGTCTTCGGTCATGTCGTCCAATATTTTTTCCGCTTCGATTTCGCTAAGAAATTTAACCGCGGAAATATCGCACGGCACTTCCTTGGTGCTAAGGCGCACTTTAACCACTTGCATTTCTCCGTCTATTAGTTGTTTTTCTTCTACTTTTTCGGTCACTTTGTAACCTTTTGCTTTCTTTCTTATCGCCGCTATGATTTTTTCATCCACAATCTGATCCTCCTTTTATCGGCAGAGATCAGGTTATCGCCGGTTTTTTCCGGCACGGTTTTGCGCTCGGGCAAAGTCATGACGTAATACCTCAGTTCGTCCATCGCGTGATCGTCTCGCTTTACGGGGCTGTCGCCGTCGCCCCACTTATACCCCTTGAT
>CAKQJJ010000041.1 GCA_934247335.1 uncultured Clostridia bacterium
TCTCTGCTCAATTCCTCGCGACATACTGAGCAGTAAACTACGCTGTCACATCGGCCCGAAGCCGTACAGGTTGCCGCGACGCGATTTTCTTCCACCGGTGCAGACTCTTTATGTCCGAGCGCAGGAATAGTCTTCTCTTCGCGGTTCAATTCCTCGTGACATACAGAGCAGTAAATAACGCTGTCGCATCGTCCCGAAGCCGTGCAGGTTGCCGCGACGAGATTTTCTTCCACCGGTGCAGACTCTTTATGTCCGAGCGCAGCTATAACTTTCTGCTCAACGAGAACTTCACTGCATACAGAGCAGTGCTTTCCTTCGGTCAAGCCGGTCGTCGTACAAGTAGCCGCAACTGCCTGGTCAACCACTTCCTTATGTCCGAGTGCGAGAATTTCCTTATACGTACTATAATCGCAACGAGAGCAAGTGTCGTACTCGTTCCAGCCGAGTGCAGTACAGGTTGCAGCCTTTGCTTCGTGGTGAATATAATCGTGTCCGAGCGCGGCTATAACTTTCTGTTCAACGAGAACTTCGTTGCATACCGAGCAGTGTTTACCTTCGGTCAAGCCAGTCGTCGTGCAGGTTGCCGCAACAGCCTGGTCAACCACTTCTTTATGTCCGAGCGCCGCAATAGTCTTTTCTTCGCGGCTCAATTCCTCATGACATACAGAACAATACACTACTAAATCGTAATGTCCTGCGGTTGTACAAGTTGCCTCAACGCGGTTTTCTTCAACAGGTTCAGCTTCTTTATGTCCGAGTGCGGGGATTTCCTTATACGTACTGTAATCGCAACGGGAGCAAGTGTAGTATTCGTTCCAGCCTATTGCCGTACACGTTGCCGACTTTGCTTCATGGTGAATATAATCGTGTCCGAGTGCAGCTATAACTTTCTGTTCAACGAGAACTTCGTTGCATTCAGAGCAGTGTTTTCCTTCGGTCAAGCCGGTCGCGGTACAAGTAGCTGCAACTGCCTCGTCGATCACTTCTTTATGTCCAAACTCTGGGATTTCTTTATACGTACTATAATCGCAACGAGAGCAAGTGTCGTATTCGTTCCAGCCTATTGCAGTACACGTTGCTGCCTTTGCTTCGTGATGAATGTAATCGTGCCCGAGTGCATCAACGACTTTCTGCTCAACAAGAACTTCGTTACATACAGAGCAGTGTTTACCCTCAGTCAAGCCGGTCGCGGTACAAGTAGCCTCTACCTCCTCGTCAATTACTTCTTTATGTCCGAGTGCCGCAATAGTCTTTTCTTCGCGGCTCAATTCTTCGTTACATACCGAGCAATACACTACTAAATCATAGTGTCCTGCGACCATGCAAGTAGCC
This sequence comes from uncultured Clostridia bacterium, assembly GCA_934247335.1. Taxonomy (GTDB): domain Bacteria; phylum Bacillota; class Clostridia; order Christensenellales; family Pumilibacteraceae; genus Neoclostridium. Next base: position 1,333 of record CAKQJJ010000041.1, read on the forward strand.
TCAACGCGGTTTTCTTCCACTGCCGCGGCGTCTTTATGTCCGAGCGCAGGGATAACCGTAACGTCGGTAGTTTTATCGCAGCGCGAGCAGTGCCGCGATTTGCTGCCTTTCTCGGTGCAAGTGGGCTGAATATCGATCGTAAACGCACCAGCAAAATCGTGCGGAACCGCGACCGTCGCGCCCGAGTATTCCACCGTTTGTTCGACGAAATTTTTATCGGTAATTTTGCTGCCGGTCAGCGTGAAAGCGCTTTTCGTCTCGCACGGAGCAATCACCTTAAATTTAAGGCGAGCGACCGCGGCGTTATCGGAAATTCCGTTTTCGTAGATAAACGACAGGCGGGCAACGCCGTTTTTGAACGCGGTATTGCCGACGACCATAGACCCGTCGAGAGTTTTTGCAATCTCCGTGCAGGCGTACTCGGCGGAGTTAAACCCGATAAAAAAGTCTCCCGCGGCGATCGAAGTATCTTTTTCGGCAAAAACGTCAAGCACGATTTCGGACGAAGAAACCGAAACGGTTTTAAGCATAATTTTCGGATAAACAACTGCCGTCGGAATTTTTTCGGTCTCCACCGAAACCGAAACGGTCGAACCGTTGTAAGGTTTCAGCGCCGAATCGTACAAAGCGGACGAGATAAATTCGATCTGCGTTTTGCCGTCCGCATCCCCAATAACCTCGAACGAGGCAGTCATAGCCGTCACGTACGACGGAGCCGCCGACAGCGCCGCGTACGAAATTTTCACGTAGCCGTCGGTTTTATCGTTTATCGAAAAAACGGCGGAATCCGCGTTTTTGAGCGCGTCACCCGGGCTTACCGATTTAAGCGCCAGCATATTGCCGTCAAAATTCATCTCGAAGTCGGCGGAAGCGAACCCGCGCGAATTGCTCGTGTAAAAGCCGACGTTAAAGACGTCGCCCTTGCGCTTTACTCCGCCCGAATAACTGGCGTTAAAACTAATCTTTTCGGTTATCTGCGGCTTGGCGTTAACCGTGATTTTGCAGCTTTGCGAAGCCACCGCAACCGCGTTCAAAGCCGAATCGTAGCAGTCGCCGACGATAATTTCCGCGGTGTAATCTCCGATTTCGGCGTCGCTTTTCGCATACAGAAGAACGCGCAAAAGCAAGCCGTTTCCGTCCAGTCCGTCCACAGAAACCAGGCTGAACTTAATTTCGCCGGCGGTTTCCGCATTGACGTCGCCGAGCGCGCCCGACGCGAAACTGCCCTTGGACGCGCTTCCGAGATTAAACGCGGAGCAATCGTAACGAACGCACAGATCCAAACCCGCCACGTCCGTAAAATTTTTGGCGTACACGTAAATATAAGCGCCGCTGCCCTGCGTTACGGAAACGTTCTCGGCGTACACCGTCGGCACCTCGGCAGGCTCTTCCGCCGCGACGAACACGCCGCCGGAACAGAAAAGCAGCAAAAGCGCCGACAATATCGCCGGAATAAGATACAGGCGCGCTGTTTTTTTAATTTTTTCTGACATAATAACAACCACTCGGTACTACCACGGCAAAATCAGACGATCGAGCCGATTTTACCGCTTACGTACTGCAAAATTCTCATGGCTTCCGCCGCGGACAGAACGCCGTCTTTATCGATATCGGCGCGCATAAACTGCTCCTCGGTGAGATTAAGCTTATCGTTTGCCGCCTGCAACAGCATAAGCGCGTCCTTATTGGTGATTACGCCGTCGCCGTCCACGTCGCCCAGCGAATTATCGTCCACGGCGACTTTAACCGTCACGAGATAGGGCTTTTCCGCAGTGCCGTTATACGTGTGCGACACGCCGTCGAAAGCGTCGATATAATATTCAAGTCCCGCAAGCGAAATGCTTTCCGCTCCCACTATGCCGTAATAGCGGCTGTTGTTATTGTACATTTTATACGTCTTCCACTCGCCGCCGACAACTCTGTAATATAGCGTTGCCGAGGTTATCTGCAAGTTATCGGTTATGGTTGCCGAAATAACCAGATTTTTACCCGTGTACGCCGTGCGAACGGGCGAATGATAGATATTGGGCGCCATCGTATCCATTGCGCGGATGACAATCTTTCCGCTGGGCGTGGACTCCGACATATCGGTTTTTACCACCGTGAAGTTATAGTAATAAAGTTTGCCCGGCTCAACCGTCGAATCGAAAAATTCGTTTTCGTCGGCAGCAAGCACGTAGTCGTTGAGACGAGTATACAAACCGTCCTCTTTGTCGCTGCGATATACGTTGTATCCAAGCAGCGTGTCGAAGTCGTCCTGCTGCCAGGTGAGTTTTACGCCCGTTTCGGTTGCCTCGCCCTGCATAATCATTGCCTGAGCCGCCGTGGTGTCGATTTCAAATGAAAATCTAACTCCATCACATAATGTTAAAAATGAATCTCCTTTCGCGTGCCCGTTTTCAATTTTAAAATATTGAATACCGTTCTCAATGGTGGTATTAAGCGTGTACGTACCTTCCCAACGGCGTGCGGAAACGTACTTGCCGCTGATTTCGTATTCGGCGTACGGTTTGGACGAGCCGAATCTCAGGCGGAGCGGAACCGTAGTGTCCATATCGCGGTTGAACTCCACCACGAACGTGCAGGTTTCGTTGCTTACCGTGCGTGCGCGCTCGCCGTTGCTGTTGATGACGTACGCGTCGGTTACAAACGGGAAGGTATTTTCGGGCGCGCTCGTTAATATCTCATCAAAGACAATATCTTGATGAGCTGGATCATCATCATAGTCATAAATTATATCATTTATGATTTTTTTATTTAACGTTCCCCAATAATTGCCTTTAATGTTAATAATCGGAGGTTTAGTTCCACTTCCTTTAGCAGTTATTCTCGTAATGTCCCATAAATCCCCTGTTGAATAGTTATTTAAAATTGCATTATTACTGAAATAGCCTAAATTATTTTTCTCACATATTTCAACAATTTTTTTGTTTAATTCCTCTATTGAGTCAACAGATAATTTATTTTTAGGAATACTAATTCTAGCCTGCCCATTTTCAAATCCGATCATATCACCATCAAAATAATTAGCAATCTCTTTTATATATGATCTCATGTAATAAGTATATCTATTACTCAAGTATGTACCACCCATTCCCAAACTTACGCTATATGCGGCAGTTTCTTCCACTAAACCGCTAACATAGACCTTGATAGCCTCCATATATACAACATTGTTTCGTTGCTCACCAGTATCAATTACACAATTTCTAAAAATATTATTTCCACATTGACTTTCACTAATGGTATGACTTTGAATAAAAGCGCAACCGTCAAAATAACAATAATCAACAAATCCTTTCCAATCTTTAAATTTACACTGATACAATTCTGCATTGCTCAACTTCGGAAGTGAGCCGTTGTCTGTAAAAATACAATGATCAAAATGCTTAATTGTACTTCCTGATAATCTCATATTTTCAATCAACGTATATGACATTGAAATTTCGCCCTGCTCACGTGAAGTAAATTGAATCGACACACCTTTGTGTTGCTCATAAACAACCAATCGGACAAGATTATTCTCCTCACCTTCAACGATTAATTTGCCATCAACTAAAACGTATCCTAAACCGCCTTGGCTATATGGATCTTTTTTACTATCACAGAAAAATTCTATTGTTGTTCCCGCTTCAATCTTTAACGTTGCGTTTTCAGCAACATAAAATCCATAAGGCGCAATATAATATTTATCATTTTTTAATGTTAAATCTTCCGTAATTCGATCAGGTATTAGTATTCCATTTCTGACGTAAAACTCAACTAACCCTTTCGATTGATATACCTGTTTATCTTCAGCATCTATGCCATTTTCAAAAAATATTCTTAAGTTCAATTTAACAAGGTAATTATTAGGACAAGTCTCAGAGATTTTGACCTTTAAGTCTGAAATAGTTCCAGTAATAACCCCGTCTTCTGATCGCATCAAGTTATCCTTGGTGGAATACGTACCCACCCCGTCGAAATTTACCGTATCGGTTACCATTTCCACGTACGGATTTGCAATTTCCAAACTGCTTAACGCGTCGATAGTGACGACGGTGTTTTTGCTCATGCCCCAGCGGTTGCGCAAAATAGCGCCGATATTTATCGTTTCACCCGCGTCGATAACGCCATCGCCGTTGTTTGCCTCGTCAATACTTTCGCTGTCGAACAAGTAATATCCAAAAAGGTTTACGTCCGGCTTGGGCTGCTTTGTAAGCGCGGCGTACGCGTTTGTCATCATCGGGAGATTGTGCAGTTTTCCATCCACAGTATGCATTGTCGGCAAGCAGCAAATCGCCTCGTCCTCGCTGGTGGAGCAAAGCTGCGCGGCGATAAATTTACTGGGGTACATGTCCCTGTCCGTGTAGTAGCTGCGTAATAGCGCCGCTATGCCCGAAACCACCGGCGCCGCCATGCTGGTGCCGTAAAGCTTGCCGTAACGGTTGTTGGGCAGAGTGCTTAGCATTGCCTCGCCCGGGGCGTACAATTCGTATTCCACGGAGTTATATTCACATGCGTCCCAGTTGGTAAACAACGACTCGATTCCCAAAGCGTTTACGCTCATTACCCCCACGACGTAAGAAAGCGCTCCGGGATAGCTGGGGAGCCATTCTTCAATATATTCTTCATAGTTATCGGTCTCTTCATTAGGTTTTCCGTCATTACCCGCAGCGGCAACCAACGTGGAAGTGGTGTACGCCGCCTGCAAAGCGTCCTGCACAGCAATCGAGCATGCACCTCCGCCAAATGACATATTGATGACGTCAGCGCCGTGCGTATAGGCGTAGATAATTGCTTCGGCGATATCGCTCTGCAAAAACACGCCGGTAGCCTGACCTGCCTTTATAGCCATGATTTTTGCGTTGTACGCAACGCCCACGATGCCGGTTTTGTTGTTTGCGGCGGCGATAATGCCGGCAACGTGCGTGCCGTGACCGTGGTCGTCCATCGGGTCGCCGCTGTGGAAACGCGCGTCGCTTACCGTGGAGCAGCCGTACACGTCGTCTATATATCCGTCGCCGTCGTCGTCTATTCCGTTACTGGGGATTTCGCCGGGGTTTACCCACATATTTGCTTTCAGATCGGGGTGATTGTAGTCCACGCCGGTATCTATTACGGCTACAGTAACCGACGAAGATCCGCCGGCAGGCACGCCCTGATTTTTAAGCCAGCGCCAGGATTTTTGTATGTCGCACGCGGTGAGGTACCACTGATCGCGCACCTGAATATTGCCGAGTACGTCGTCGATAAGGTCGTTGAGCGACGAAACCGAACTGCCGTCATCCTCGGACTGATAGGAGCTGTCTTCGTAGATATAGTCGAAATCGGCAATAAGCACCACTTTCAGCGAGCGCGCTTTTTTCACCGCCGTTTCAACGTCGGTCTGCTCGCCCACGATTGCGCGGTACCACTGCGTTCCGTCGGGATTTTCGGACACTCTCTCCATTTCCACGAACCCGCACGACTTTAAGTCGCGAAGAAGTTCGCCGTCGTAATTTTTGCCGAATTTCAGCAGTGCGGAACGCTGATCGTACTTGTAGTTTCCGCTTAAAAATTCCTCGTGATAAACCACGTCGAACGGCGCAAGCAGATTGCCGTCCTTGTCCGTAGCCTCGCCGCTGTACGTTGCGGCAAGATCGGTGAGAGGCACTTCGGTTTCGGCGTACTGAGTGATATTGTCCACGCCGTCCTTAGCCGCGCAGCCGATGAACACCGCGCACGTCACGCACAACACGAGTGCCAGCGATAAAAATATTTTAACGCTTTTCTTTTTCATTGTTATGACCTCCGATATAATTTTTCCTGAAACAAAATAATTAAAATTTTTTGTTGCGATAAGCCAAGCATATCTCAGCTTTTCATATAAATTATAGCCGTTTTATTGCGGCATGTCAACCGATAAACCCGAATTTTTACATAAATTACGGTAAAAAATAATTATTATCTATTAACTGCGACAGATTCTGTCACAACTACGTACAATTTTTCTTTCGCGGTAGCGTTCGGTTGTGTTCAATTGTTCTTTTACGGCAACGTTCGGCGCGACAAAAGCCTCGTTCTTTGCCCCCGCCCGTATTTTCGATTACGCGCGCGTTAATTATTGTTCGCGGCAAAAAAAATGTGATATAATATGTTCGGCGGAACCGATTTTTCGGCAAAGACTGCGGCGTTATTCTTCACGGGCTTTTACAAAAATCGATCCGACTATCTTCGGGAGAGTTAAACGATATGTTGTTTGAAACCAAAGGAAATAAAAATAGCCCTGCGATATTGTTTTTTCACGCGATGGGCGTTACCGGGCAGAGCAGCGAGCGGGTTGCCGAGCCTCTGCAAGACGAATATTTTTGCATTATGCCCACCTCCACGGTTTATTGCGAAGGGCAGAAATATATTTCAAAAGCGGATGAAATCAGGCAAATCGAGGACTTTCTGAAAACGAACGGCGTCGGCGAGATTGCGCTTGTCGTCGCTTCGTCGATCGGAGCGGATCTTGCAATCGCGTTTTTGTCGCAAACCAAAATTACGATTAAAAACGCCTTTTTCGACGGCGGTCAGTTTGCGCAGATAGGCAAATTTACGCGGCGGATCATGACTCCGTTTTTATACTTTGCCATACGAAGCATATATAAAAAGAACGGCGAAAATCTGGGCAAAGTCATGTGGTGCGACGATAAAGAAATACGACCTTATTTCGTCGCGGCGAGCAAGGCTCTGAAATACGGAAATATGCGCCGGCAGCTTTCCGACAGTCTGGAAAACAAGCCTCTGCCGCCGATAAACGAGCAGTTGCTGCGCCACACGTATTTCGAGTTCGGAAGCGCGGAAGAACATTATAAATATCGCGCAAACGTAATGCAGTCGTACCCGCACGCACATTATCCTGTTTTTGACGGGTTCAATCACATGCAATACCAGATTCGCGATCCGCAAGGCTTTGCCGAAATGCTGGCAAATATTATAGATAAAAACGCGCTCCCCGCCCTTCCTTTCCTGAAAAACGAATAGCCCGCGGCGGCGTTCTCCCCGAAAATTAAATTCGTGGCAGTAGCCGTAATTTAATAAAAAGGTGAAAAATTGAAAAGCATTAACCATTTTATCGGCGAAATATTAGCCGACGAAAAAAATTGCGCCCGATATTGCCGAGATATCGACGACGGCGCCGAATATTTGCAGAGCATTCACAACGAGCGCATCGAAGAAGAACTTTTGCTGAAACTGATTGCCGCAGGTCAGTCGTCTTGCGATTACGGCGGATTTTTGTCCGATTTAGCCCCGTGTCTGAGCCGAGAAGAGGTTACGCCCGCCGTTTTCGAGAGGCTGATTTCTTTTAAGGGCGAATATCGCGAGTCCGTTCTCATCGGGCTTGGGCACTGCCCGTTATCGTACTATCAGCTTATCGGATTAAACGAATTGCAGATTGACGAGGCGTTATCCCGCTTGCTGATAATATGCATGGAATCCGATTGTTTTTCAAATTACGACGCGTAAAATCTCCTTGTGCCCTGGAAAAATAAACCGTCTCGGTTCGTCACCGATTATATTTGCGATTTGTATCGGGAAACCGAAAAAGGCAAGTTTTTACAATCTTTATTGACTTGATTTCCCCGTCGAATAATTTCATTCCGGCGTATACTTTTGACCCTAGTCCGTAGGGGAGAACTGTGGTATCACGTTCAGAACGTTACGCTTTCGCCCATTGCCTGTCCGTTTATTATTTCCACGCAAACACTAATACTGTACATATCAGGCAAATTCCGTTCCGCCACCCCGATAACCTTCTCGCATTATTAAAAAGAGCCGAGCTTTTAATTAAAGCCTGAC
>CAKQJJ010000042.1 GCA_934247335.1 uncultured Clostridia bacterium
GCCCCGAATAGCGGATAAAATCGTCCACGGATATTTTATCGGTGTTTACTTTAACCGCACGGACGGGCGGCATATCCAGCGAGCGAACGTAGTCGTCAAACTCGTCGCCCAGCAGATTTTGCATGCGGAGCGCGTATTTTTCGGGCAGAATCATGCGCGGACCTTTGCCGCGATTTCCGCCGCCGCACGGCATTTGCTTTCGATTTCGTCAAACTTGCCGTTATCGATAAGCTTGCTTTCCGCCATCCAGCTGCCTCCGCAAGCCGCGATTTTATTAAAAGAAAGATATTCCGAAAGATTGTCCTCGTTTACGCCGCCCGTGGGCATAAATTCCACCGATCCGAAAGGCGCGGCAAGCGATTTTATCGTTTTAAGTCCGCCGAATGCGCCTGCGGGGAAGAATTTTATTACTTTCGCGCCACAATCAATCGCTTTCATTATCTCGTAAGGAGTGACGCAGCCGGGAATATACGGCACGTTTTTTTGCCGGCAGCAGTCGGCAACGCTTTCGCTAAGCCCGGGGCTTACTATAAAATCCGCTCCGGCGGCTATTGCGCGTTCTGCCTGTTCCGCGTTTACAACCGTTCCCGCGCCCACGAGAATATCTGGCGAATACGCCTTCATTCTCTTTATTGCGTTCTCGGCGGCAGGCGTGCGGAAAGTGACTTCGGCAACCGGCAAGCCGCCGTTTATAAGGCTTGCGGCAAGCTTTTCGGCATTATTTTCGTCGTTAATCACTATAACCGGCACTACTTTTATCTTTTTAATTTTTTCGAGCGCGTTCATTTTACACTCTCCTTATTATCGTTTTACCGTTTTATTGTAGCATATCGGGGCGATTATGTCAACGAAACGGGTTGATCGGGCAAAAATAAAAACCCCCGGACTTAGCCGAAGGTTTCTCTTGTCAGTCTTAGCGAAATTATTCGCCGACGTAGGGCAGAAGAGCCATATATCTTGCTCTCTTGATAGCGAGCGCGATATCTCTCTGATGTTCTGCGCAGGTGCCGGAAGCTCTGCGCGGAATGATTTTACCCTTTTCGGTGATGAATTTCTTGAGTTTGTTTACGTCTTTATAATCGATGACGGCATTTTTATCGGTGCAGAACAGGCAAACCTTTTTCTTGGGTGCGCGGCGCACTTTTTTGCTCTTGTCATCCGTTTCTGCGGGCTTAACCGCAGCGGTTGCAGTTTTCTTTTCCATAATTTAATATACCTCTTGATTTTTTAGAACGGGAAATCGTCTTCGTCGGTCTCGATGGGTTTAAGCTCGGACACTTTCTTGTTGCCTCCGCGATTCTGAGCGGGAGCAGCGGGAACGGCTTCGTCACCCGACTGAGCCGCACGCGAACCGATAAATTCGACGTCGTCGGCTACGATTTCGGTGGCATAACGCTTACTTCCGTCGTTACCCTCGTAAGTTCTGGTCTGGAGCTGACCGCACACGCAGACTTTGCTTCCCTTTTGGAGATACTTACCGCAGTTGTCCGCAAGTCCTCTCCAGGTGACGATGTTGATAAAATCGGCTTCGCGCTCGCCGTTCGCATTGGAATACGTACGGTTTACTGCGATGGAGAAACGGCAATACGAAATGCCGCTGTTGGTGGAACCCATTTCGGGATCGCGGGTAAGATTTCCTACAAAAATACATTTGTTCATTGATTTTTCTCCCGTGTGTCGGCTGCTTATTTCTTAACGACCATGTATCTCATAACTTCGTCGGCGATACGCATCTGTCTTTCCAGTTCCTGCGGAAAGTCGGGTTTTGCCGAGAAAGTCATCAGAACGTAGTAGCCTTCGTTCTTGTAATCGATGGGATAAGCAAGCTTTCTGTCGCCCCATTTGTCAACGCTTTCTACTTCGCCGCCGTACTCTTTGACGAGTGCGGAGTATTTTTCGATAAGCGCGTCTTTCTGAGCGGCTTCCACCTTGCAATCAAGGATATACAAAACCTCGTACTTGTTCATAATACTTTAACCTCCTTGTGGTCTTTTTTTCGTCCCTTCCCGCTTAGGGAAGAGAAAGGATTGTCCTTACTGCGGAATATTATTCCGTAGCTTAGTAATTATAGCACTTTTTACCCGTGAAAGCAAGCGTTTTACCGCCGTTTTTCGTCGGATTTCGTAAAATACTTATTTTTTCGCAAGGCATACGGTCGTCAGATACTGCCCGCGTTTATATTCGATAAACTCGGCGTCATCGTAGGCAAACGTATCGGTGCTTTTAAGTTTTTTGTACGCTATTCCGCTGCCGCTCTTTTTAAGCAGAGCTTCTTTTCTCGTCCAGATGCGGTAAAATTCTTCGGCGGAATTTTTTGCCGAACGAAAACGTTTTATCTCCTCGGGCGCGAAAAAGTTTTCGGCGATGAGGTCGAACGCGCGCACTTTTTTGATAAATTCGATGTCCACGCCCACTTCGACGTCGGACAGAACGCACACCGCTCTTCCGCACGAATGCGAAATATTGAAGTAGTACGGAATGTTGGTAAACACGGGCTTTCCGCTTTCGAGGCGTTTGATAACAGTCGTGGCGGGATCCAGTCCGCCGTCTCTCATTGCGGCGAGAAGCGCGCTTAACCCGGAAACGCTTTCCGCCCATTCTTTGGCGCCGCGTTTTGCGAATATTCCGTCCACGTACTCGGGCGAGCAGGCAAACGCTTCCTTGATTTTCTCCGTAACGGCAGGGGTAAGCTGCTCGTAATCGGCAAATTTAATAATCATGATTTTTCCCTCTTATTTCATATACGTTACGTTGTTGAGCGGAACTTCAAGCGTAAGAATTTCGCCGTTTCTGTTTACGGTGATGCGGGCGATATCGCCTTTTCTTGCGTACAGCAGAATGTCGCCGGGCTGATATTTACGGAACATGTTGCGCTTTACTCCGTTTATTTCCATCGAAACCAGAACGTCGCCTTTCTGCACTATGCCGTAAGCCGCTCCGCCCTCGGGAACGTCGGTTACGGTGACGTACGCGCGAGTGGTTACGGTGCCGGTTTTTTCGTCGTAATCGGCGTAACCGTCCACGTCTGCAACGGAAAGACCAAGCTGGCATTTATAATAGCCGTAGCCGTTGAAATAAACGTCGTCGTGCGTTTCGGTATCCGCGGCGCGGGCAAGCAGGTTGTCCACAAGTCCCATAACCGTGTTTATCGGCAGAGCGTAGCCGAAGTTGTCCACGGTTACCGACTGCGTTTTCGCGTTTACGATACCCATGAGCTTGCCGTCCTTGTTGTACAGTCCGCCGCCCGAGTTGCCGTGGTTTACGGCTGCGTCGGTACGAATGACGCGGAAAGTGAATTCTTCGTTGGTTTTGCTGTCAACGGTAAGCGTAAGGTCGCTGCTTTGAAGACTTATTATGCCCGAAGCCGCGCTGAGTCCTTTGCCCTCGGCGTTGCCCACGACGTACGATTTCTCGCCTTCGCGCAGTTCGTCCGAGTCGTCGATAAGCTCGGCGGGACGATAAGGTCCGGTTTTATATTTTTCGCAATTTTCTATTTTAAGGATTGCAATATCGCCCGACATACTGCCTGCGACGTAGGTTGCCTTCGTGCCGTAATTTTCCAGAAGCATGTACTTGGAAGCGTCCTCGTTTTTAAGCGCGGGGTTGTCCTTGGACAGCTTTACGAAAGGCGTTCCGTAGAAGAACACGTAAATTTCGCTGCTTATCGAGGGCGTATAGGAAGCGTTGTAAACCATGTGGAAATTGGTTATTATGTACACTTCGCCCGTCTGTTTGTCGCCTTTGTAGATGACGCCCGAACCGCTGGAAACCGCGCCTTCGGTGCCGTACTTGGTGGCGATTGCAACCGTGGAAAGCAGTGATTTCGTAACTATTCTCTCGCTGGTTTCGGTGGTTTCGACTTTGAGATAATCTTTCAGGAATTCGAGCAGCGTGCCGGTGTAGCCGCTGTTTTTCGCAGCCTCGTACACCTCGTTTATGTCGAGATCCTGTCCATCCTTGCCGTCTTCGCCTTTATCGCCTTTGACTTTGCCGACGAGAACGTAATCTTCCGAGTCGGAATACTTGATAAACAGGTTGCCTTCTTTAATTATGACGTTTTCGACGCTTCTTCCGTCTTCGCCGTCCTTGCCGTCGGTACCGTTTACGCCGTCTTTTCCGTCTTCGCCTTTATCCCCCTTGTCGCCTTTATCGCCTTTAACGCCGCCTACGGGGTAAAACGTGTCGCCGTCGGTATATCTGACGTACAGCACGCCGTTTTCTATCTTGAATTCGGCAACGCCTCTTCCCGCGTCGCCCTTATCGCCTTTTTCGCCCTTGTCGCCTACGACTTGACCGACTTTCATTTTTTTGCCGTTGCTGAAATAGGCGTACAGTTCGCCGTCTTTTATGTAAAGTTCGAGAATATTTACGCCGTCTTTGCCGTCTGCTCCGTCCTTGCCGTCGAGACCGTCAAAGCCGTCCTTACCGTTGGTTCCGTCCTTGCCGTCTGCGCCTTTGACCACTCCGACGTAGATATATTTATCGCTGTCGGTGTATTTGACGTACAGCTTGCCGTCTTCTATTTTGACGTCGGCAATTCCTCTGCCGTCTTTGCCGTTGGTTCCGTCTGCTCCGTCCTTGCCGTCCGTTCCGTTGTCGCCTTTTTCGCCTTTAAGCGAAGCCAGCCACTGCTCGAAAGTTCCCGAAAAGCCCGCGTTTTCGACAGCCAGCTGATAAGCCGACTTGCCGTCCGCGCCCTTTTCGCCTTTTAACAGGTCGATCCATTCTTCGAGCGTTCCGTCAAAGCCCTTTTCCACCGCGATGGTGTACGACTGACGAACGTAATCGACGTCGGAAACGTCGTTATCGGTTTTTGCGCATGCGGTAAACGTGACGCCCAGCGCCAGAATTACCGTCATAATTATCAGAAGTATTCTTTTTTTCATGAATTTACTCTCCGAAGTTTTTTTCGTTTCATATATTCTATCATATGAAAGGCAAGCTGTCAAATAAATTTTTCAAAGTAAGGTTTCGTTAAGCCCCGATTGCGGCAAAGAGCGGCGTTATCGTGCCGCCGTGATTTTTATAAAGTAAGGCTGTCGTACTCGTTGCCGTCCGTGTCTTTCCAGACGAAAGTTTTGCCGTCGAAAGTCATGTACGAATGTGCGCTGTTCTGTTTGGGAATGGAAACCGAGCCGGGGTTGAGATAGTAAACGCCTTCCTTTTCCGATTTTTTGGGAACGTGAGTATGCCCGGAAAGCACCACGCTGCCTTTTTTGACAGGCAACGGATTGCCCTCGTTGTACACGTGTCCGTGCGTTAAATATATAAGGCGCTCGCCGCAGTCGACGACAGCGTAGTCGGCAAGCACGGGAAAAGGCAAAACCATCTGATCCACTTCCGCCTCGCAGTTGCCACGCACCGAGAGAATAAGCTCTTTCTTTTCCGACAGCATTGCTATTACTTTTTTGGGCGCATACCCCTCCGGCAGATCGTTTCTCGGACCGTGATACAACAGGTCGCCGAGAATAATTATGCGGTCGCACTTTTCTCTTTCAAACGCGGCAAGCGCGCGCTTGCACCAGGTTTCGGAACCGTGAATATCCGACATTATAAACCATTTCATATATAATTTCTCCTTGTTTACAGGCGCGTTTAGCCCGTAAACGACAAAAAGTCCGGAAAAACCGAACTTTCTGCCATATAATGATTTTTAATTTTATTTAAGCGGAATGATGCCTTCGGGAAGAACCGCAACCTTAAATCTGTCGTTAATGTTAAGCTTGGGCGCTCCGTCGAACATAGCGGTGAAGTACGTATCCATTCCGGCAAGATTTGCGTAAACGACCGTCTTGTCACCCAGGCAATCGGCGTCGCCGACGATGACGGAAACGATAAGATAGGGGTTGGCAGCCATGGTTGCCTTGTCGATGGTGAACTTGGAGAAGTCGAGCATGATCTTCTGTTCGCCGGGCGTAAATCTGTTGTCGGTGTCCTCGAATACGAGCTTGGTGTTGCCGAACGTAACCGTGCATTTGGTGCCGTTCTTTGCGACCTTTGCGTTTGCGGTGTTCTGGCTGATGGGGCTGTACGCGATGAGCGCGTTTTCGGTTTCTGCATCGTAGAACATGAGCTTGTCGGGATCGGTGTAGTAAGTGATCTTCTCACCGCTCCTGAGTTCGTCTTCAAGCGCGTGTTTTGCGATCATGAAGCCGATTTTACCCGCAACCTTGGTGTAAACCGCGTTGAAACGGGGATAAGCGTCGGTGAATTCCACTTCGCCGTTTATCACGCCGAAGCCTTCCTTTTCTTCGGTGAAAAGCTGTTCGGGGGAGATACCCAGTTTGATGGTTCTGCCGTCGATGATGGACGTATCCACGATTCTCGAAAGCACTTTATCGGTGAGCGCGATGTCGGTGTCGCCGAACTTAACGGCAACGGTGCCGTCCGCGCGGGTGTAGACGTTTGCGTCAACCATGTTGTAAGCAGGTACGCCGATAATGGTGAGCTCGGTGGTGGGATCGAACAGGTGAATGTGATGCGAGTCAACCGCAAGTTTTACGTGTTCGTCCGCCTTAACCTTGGTACGGGCGTCGATACGGGCGATTACGTAGTCGTCCTTGCCGTCGATGTCCATGTACAGGTAAGTTTCGTTACCCAGTTTTTCCATAACGTCTACGTGAGCTTCGATTATGGTGTCGGGCGAATTTGCGATGAACACTTCCTCGTCGTGAATGTCTTCGGGGCGGATACCCAGAACGACGGGCTGATGGAAGTATTTTTCGTCGATTATTCTGTTTGCCTTTTCGGGCGAGATAACTATTTTATTCTTGCCGAAAGTTGCGTACGTAACGCCGTTCTCGCGGGAGAGCGTTGCGTTGAACAGGTTCATCTGCGGGGATCCTAAGAAGGTTGCGACGAACAGGTTCTGCGGGCTGTCGTACAGGAACTGAGGAGTATCGACCTGCTGCATGATACCGTCTTTCATGACGACGATACGGGTACCCATGGTCATTGCCTCTATCTGGTCGTGGGTGACGTAAATAAAGGTGGTTGCAAGCTTGTTGTGAAGCTTGGTGATTTCGGTTCTCATCTGCACGCGCAGTTTTGCGTCGAGGTTGGACAACGGTTCGTCGAGAAGGAATACCTTCGGTTCGCGGACTATTGCACGGCCCAGCGCGACACGCTGACGCTGACCGCCGGAAAGAGCCTTCGGCTTACGAGCGAGAAGAGGCTCGATACCGAGGATGGCTGCGGCTTCGCGCACGCGGGAATCTATTTCCTGAGGATCTACTTTACGCAGTTTAAGACCGAATGCCATGTTGTCGTAAACGGTCATGTGCGGATACAGAGCGTAGTTCTGGAACACCATCGCTATATCGCGGTCCTTAGGATCGGCGTCGTTGACCAGCTTATCGTCGATGTAAAGCTCGCCCGCGGTGATTTCTTCCAGACCTGCGATCATACGCAAGGTGGTGGATTTACCGCAGCCGGAAGGTCCGACGAATACGATAAACTCTTTATCGTCGACTTCGAGGTTGAAGTCGCTTACAGCCTTGACGTTGCCGTCGTAGATCTTGTAAATGTGTCTTAAAGAAAGGCTTGACATAATTTTCTCCTTATGGTTTTTCTTTGTTTACCAATAGTATAAACCATTTAAAGAAAATTTGCAAGGAAATTGCGCACGGTTTTTAATTATTTTTCTGTGCATAACGCACAATCAATCTTTGCAAGCCGATTTGCGCGCCGGTATTGACAAACGGCGGAAAATAGTGTATAATGTTTACAATTAAACGATAATCATTAAACGGGACAATAAAGATGAGCATAAAAAACGACTCGGACAAGAACAAAAAGCGCGATTACTCCGCTCAACCGCCCGACTTTGAAACCATAAAGAAATTAAACGCGAAAAACTACATGAACGTGTTCAATCGCCAGAATCTGTGCTTTATAAGCGGCGAGGGAAACGTTTTAACCGACATCTACGGCAAAAAATACGTGGATTTCGTATCCGGACTGGGCGTAAACACGCTTGGATACAATCACCCAAAACTCACTCAGGCGGTGTGCGATCAGGCGAAAAGGCTTATTCATTCGTCCAACCTCTACTACAATCGCGAACAGGCGATTCTGTGCGAGAAGTTTCTCGACGGCACCATATTCGACAAAATGTTTCTTGCCAATTCGGGCGCGGAAGCAAACGAATGCGCGATAAAACTGGTGCGAAAGTATTACAAACTCAAAGAACAGAACAAGCCGTGTTTCGTAACGGCGCTCGGCTCGTTCCACGGCAGAACCATGGGCGCGCTTACGGCAACCGGGCAAAAGAGCCACTACTCCACTTACGAGCCGCTCCCGGCGGGGTTCTTCCACATACCGTACAACGATTTTTCGGCGCTTAAAGACATGCTAAACTCGCGCGACGACATAGGCGCGGTAATGCTGGAAACGGTGCAAAGCCGAAGCGTCATCACTCCCGCCACGTACGACTATCTGGTAAACGCGTACGCGCTGTGCCGAAGCCGCGGAATACTGTTCATACTGGACGAAGTTCAGACCGGCATGGGCAGAACGGGAAAAATGTTCGCGTTCGAGCATCACGGGCTGCAACCCGACATAGTGACGCTGGGCAAGGGCATGGGCGGCGGACTGCCGATAAGCGCGGTGCTGGCTCGCGGCGAAGTGGCGCACGCGTTTGAAACCGGCGACCACGGCTCCACTCTTTCGGGCAATCAGCTGGCTTGCGCGGCGGCTACGGTGGTCATCGACGAACTGAAAAACGGCTTATTGGAACAGGTTGCCGAAAAGGGCGAATATTTAAAAGGCAGGCTGTCGTATTTTTCAAAATACAATTTCATCACCGACATATGCGGAACCGGACTGTTGCAGGGAATGCAGCTTTCGCCGGACGTCAACGGCAATTACGTCGCTTCGATGCTGTTGCAAAAAGGCATCCTGATCAACTGCACGCGTAAAAACTTTTTGCGCTTTCTGCCGCCCTACACCATCGAAAAACAACAAATCGACATGCTTTGCGAGGGCTTGGAAGAGATATTCGCAAACACGAACGTCTGACAAAACAGTAATCACCGGCGGAAACGCCGTTTAACAGGAGGAAAATTATGAAAAAACCGGC
>CAKQJJ010000043.1 GCA_934247335.1 uncultured Clostridia bacterium
AAGTAAACCTTGTCGCCCATAATAAACGCGGTGTACGTCTTGTTGTCGAAGGTGTATTCAACCGCTCTCGCTTCGCCGTCCAGCCAGTACGAAGAGGGCAGCTTGCTGAGGTACAGGCTTCCTTTTTCAAACGGGTTGAGGAAGAACGCTTCCTTAAAGGTAGCTTTTGCATCCGCGCCGTAAGTCATGATTACGATTCCGGAATTTTTATCGATGAAGCCGGGATGCTCTTCGCCGCCGACTACGATAACCACCGCTCCGTCGAGCGCGTAGGTTTCGGCTTCCTTAAAGGATACGTCGCCTCTGAACGGATATGCGTCGCACTTGGCTTCGCCGTCGGGATTGACGTCGAGAACGGCGCTGTTTCTGGTGTAGATATTGGACTGATCGCTTCTGTTGTCGTTTCTGTTTCTGAGCTCTGTTGCCACGTAAACGTTGTTGTAGGCGGGCGCTTCGGTCCACTTTGCGTAGACGGTTACGTTTTCGTTAAGCGCGCTACCGGCGTTCCACTCGGTGCCTTTTTCAAACGTTGCGGTGGTGTACCAGCCAAGGAACTTCAAGCCCTTGATTGCGGGATTTTCCACAACCGTTTTTTCGCCGAGCGCGTATTCCTGAACGTAGGAATTGTTTTCGCCGAGAACGACGGTGAGAGTACGTTTTTGCATCCAGTTTGCGTACAGCGTTACGTTCTTTTCGGGAACAAACGTGCCGCTTACCTTTTCGACGAACATCGGGTCGAGGTACCAGCCGCGGAACACGAAGCCGTCGATATTGCTAAGCTCGGGCAGAGCGACGCCGATATTTACGTTTACTTCTCCGCCGACTACCTTAGCCGCATCTTCTTCGGAAACGGTCTTTCCGCCGAGGTCGAACGTAAGCGTTACCATGGGTTTGACCATGGTGCAGTTTTTGCCGTCCAACGTCAGGCGCCAGTATTCGGTTTCGCCGAAGTACACGTCAAAGTCGTAGTCTTTGCCTTCGACTTTTTCGTAAGTTCCGGTCTTGTCGCCGTAAGTAATAGTGCCGGTGCCGTCCAGAGCGACTTTTTCTTCTCCGAACGCGTAAGAACCTGCCCATTGATCGAGCGCTTTATTGCTTGACGAGCTGTTGCCCTTGCCGAAACTAGCGGCGGTGGTTGCTATTCTTATAAGCACCTCGTTGCTGTCGAGATCGGTTACTACAACCGTCTTGGAATTCTTGATTTCTGCGATTTCCAGCTTGTTGCCGGCTGCGTCGGTAATGGAAACGTTGGAATAGATGTGATTTTTGTACATGAACACGTCGGTAAGACCGTTTCTCGTGTTGACGCGCGCGAACTGAGCTTCCCACGTTTTGGCGTCGGGATCCCAAACGCCGTACGAAGAAGCCATTTTGTTGCTCGTCTGATACTCGGCGTTACCGAATATGTACAGGTCGTTTCCTATCTTGGTATCGTTGTAAAGACCCGCGATTACGCCGCTCTTGACGTCGAACCAGAAATAGCACTCTTTGTTGTTGCCGTCTTTCCAGGTGATTCTGCCGCTTGCGGGGTCGTACGAAACGATGGTACCGGTTTTCGTTCCGCTTATCTTTCCGTCTTCGGAAATGGTGAGCGTTTTGTTTGCGCTGTTGCCGTAGCCGCCGTTGTAAATCTCGGTGCCGTTGTACGTTCCGACGTACGCGCTAAGTTCCTTCCAGGTTGCTTCGAGCGTTCTGCCCGCCGCACCCTTAGCCACGGGAGTATCGAGAGGAATGTCGTTTCCGCCGATGTTCCAGCCTGCAAACTGATAGTATTTAAGCGTTTTGCTGTCGAATCTGTCTTCGAGAACGGGCAGATAGTCGCCTATTCTGACGCCTTCGGCTGCCTTTATTTCGTGTTTGACGCCCTCTGCGTCCAGATAGTAAAGCACTACTTCGTCGCGCCAGTCGGCAACGAGAACGAGGTTTTCGGACACGACCGTGCCGCTCGTAAAGGTTTTGCCGTCTGCCGTCTTCCAACCGAAGAATACTTTGCCTTCCGCTTCGGGAGTGACGGTAGTAAGCACGGTGTTCTGATTGAAGTTTGCGTTTTTGTAACCCTTTTCGGTTTTGGTAAGACCCGCAAAAGCGTCCTCGTTTGCAAGAGTAACGCCGCCCAGATCGTATTCGACGGTGACGGTGGGCAGTTTTGCCTCGTAAGTCTTTGCCGCAAGGTCGAGAGTGTAAACTTCGTACTTGCTGCCGTCGATTGCCGTAACGCCGATGGTTTTATCGTCGATTACCGTATACTTCGCGATAATCGCGCCGTCCTTTTTGATAAATCCGGTACCGCTTATAAATATCTTCTCGGCGCCGGCGTATTCGCCTTCCAAGCCGTCAAGCTCGGTCATATCGCTGCCGTTCCAGCCAAACGAAGCGATAAGGCTGCCGTTTTTGTCTTTGACGTACAGATTTTCGGCTCCGTAGCAATCCTTTGCGGCAACGGCGTTTCCGTTAATGTCCGCGAAAGTCGCTCCGAAATATACCTTTCCGTCAAGAATAAACACGTTAAGCGTTTTTTCTTCGCCGTCGTTGTAATAAAGCGACATTGCGATTGCCTTGTTCCACACCGAAGCCGTGCTCTTATCCGCGTCGATCGCGTCCGCGTACGGCGTTGCGATAACCGAATAGTTGTAGTCCTTATACGCGGGCTTGATCATGATGCCGGTGGCAAAATCGATATAAGCGTATTCGGTGGTTGCCTTGCTTTCGTCGTAATAATGTTCGGTGGTGACGTTTCCGTCCTCGTCGGTAATCGTGCGCGCCGACTGGGGCAGAACTTTTATGGTCACTCTGCCGGTAAGCATATCGTAGTCGTAGAACTCGTACTTGGTGCCGACGGTGAAAGGATGAGCTTCGCCCACGCCCGTGCCGTCCGCTCCCAGATAGAACGGCGCATTGTTTGCCCAGGTGGTGTCGAACGAAGCGGCGCCTCTTGCGTATTCGCTGCCGAACGCGTTGTCGCCGTAAGCGTTTAACATTACGCTCTTATAATATTTGTTTTCGTAAGGGAGCAGAACGCGGTCGTCGTGTTCGATGACCACTTCGCCGTAAATCGACGAATATACGTCGCGGGTGCCGTGATAATAGTCGGGCGCAAGCGTGGTTTTGGTCCACACTCTTGCGTTGGACAGTTCGGGGATGACTATTTCACGGGTGCCTTTTTCTTCTTCCTGATCGTAAGAAGCGCAGTATTCGATTGCCGTGCCGCTTTCGGTAAGCGTGGGCGCGACGAGCACTTCTATTTTATGATCGTATATGTAGTTGTGACCGGTGGCTTTTACTACCTGAGTAACTTCGCCGTAAACCGAAGTGTAAACGTACGCGCCGTCCTTGGTGTGAGTGGGCGCGATTGCCGTGAGAGTCCACACGGTTTTATCGGAAAGCGCGGGAACGACTATTTCCTGCTTGCCCCTCTCTTCGCCCTCTTCGCTGTCGTAATCGGCGCAATATTCGATTGCGGTACCGGTTTGGTTGAGCGTGGGGGCAACGGTCATTTCGATTTTATGTTCTCTCGTATAATCGTGACCCACGGGTTCGAGTTCGAGCTCTACGGTGCCGTAAACCGAAGTGTACACCGCCTTGCCTTTTTTGGTGTGATAGACGGTTTTTTCCACCGTCCAGACGCTCTGATCGGTAAGCACGGGGATTTCTATCTCGCGCGAGCCTTTTTTGCCCTCTTCCTCGGTTTCGTAATCGGCGCAATACTCGATTGCCTTTCCGGTTTGGTTAAGCGTGGGCATGGTTACCACTTCGATTTTATGATCGGTTTCGTAGTCGTGTCCGAGCGCGGGAACGACAAATTCTATCGTGCCGTACGTTGCGGACGTGAACACGCGTTTGCCTTCCTCGGTGTGAGTGGGCACAACCGCTCTTTTTTCGTTTTCGGTCCATTCTGCGCTGTCGGACAGGGCGGGAATTTCCACTTCGACGAATCCCTTTTCGCCCTCTTCTTCGTGATTGTATTTGTCGCAAAGATGCAGTCCTTTGCCCTTTTCGGTGAGCGTGGGAGCCTGCGTTATCGTGTAGTTATTGCCCTTGAAAGTGTGACCGGTGGGAGCCAGTTCGATTTCCACCGAGCCGAATTCGCACTTGAACGTAGCGGTGCCGGGCGTGGTGTGACCTGCTTCGACAACCGTGTATTCTTTGGAGCCGAGCACGGGAAGAACCACTTCGTCCTGTCCGTCGCCGTCTTTGCATACGAAAACCGCTTTGCCTTCGCTCTCTTCGGTGGGCATAACGGTAATTGTCGCAATCACTCCGTCGTAGTCGTGACCGAGAGGTTTGATTGCGACCGTGGCTTTACCGTATTCGCATTCGTAAACCGCTTCTCCTGGAAGGGTGTGCGTGGGAGCCTTTTCCGAAACTTTCGTCCAGAACGAGGTGTCGGAAACGGAGGGAATGGAAATTTCTTCCGTCTTGGTTCCGTCCGCAGAAACTCGCTTAGCCGTGCCGGACGCCGTTTCGGTCGGAAAATTGGTTATTATCCAATCGCCGTAAGTGATGTTTTCTTCCTTACAGCCCGACGCGAAAGCAGTGAACGCCATGAGCGCAGACGTAGCAAGCAACAATAATCTGCTTTTTTTCATGTCTTATATCTCCTTCATAAAATTTATTGCTTATCCGATTATATAAAACGCCGCAAAGGTGCTTCATATAATTAACATATTATAGCATCGTAATCGATTTTAGTCAATTATTTTTTAAGTTTCGGGTCAAAAAAGCCCGATTACGCGTTGAAAACGGTGCCTGCGGCGAAATATCCCACGTTTTCGCTCGTAAGAGTGGTGGCTGCAAGCGTCATGCTTCCGGGCGCGAGAACGTTGGTAATGTTAAACGTAAACGCGTTTTTACCCACCGATACGGTTACCACTCCGTTTTTCACCGAATAAGTGCCTTCTCCGACGAATACGGGCGCGTATTTCGAGGCGTAATCGCCGTCCTCGAATTCGCTCGAAGTCGAAGAGATAATCACTTTGCCGTCGTCCGTGAACGCAAACGACGTGGTTGCCGAATACGCTTCGTCATCGTAGTAGAAGTTGTAGGTTGCGGTGTACGTTTTGCCTTTAACAAGCGTTTCGTCTGCCGCAAATTGCATTTTTTCGGCGGTTTTTTGGGTCGTATTAAGCACGAAAACTGTGATATTTCCGCTCTTTGCGTCGGTAAACGCCAGCTTGTCGCCGCTTAAAACGTACGCTCCCGCGTTTCCGCCCAGCGTAGCTTTTCCGAAGCCGTCTAAAATAAGCGCGCCGTCCGCGCTCGTATAGCTTCCGCGCTCGCTGCCGGCAAAGGTTATTCCGTTTGTCAGGTTGCCCCATTTGTCCAGACGGACTATGCGGCTTGTTCCAGCTCCGGTAACTTCGACTATCGCTCCGTCGTCGGTTATCGCCCCGCCTGCCACAAGGCTGACGGTAACCTCGCTGCCGATAAGCGTGCTTGTTTCGGACAGGAAGTACGTTTTTTCGCCCGCTGCGGTAACGGCGCGCAGAACGAAGTTCTTTCCGCCTATCGCGGCAATTTCGCCGGCGGTGAAATAGTCGTCGAACACTACCGTTCCGGTGCAGCCCACCATAAACAAGCCGTCTTTGACGCGCTCGGCTTTTACGAGAATTTTGCCGCCGTCCGAAGATTTTGCCACGGCGGAGATTTTTTCGCCTTGGATATCGGCAAGACCGGTAAATACCATGCCGCCGCAATCGACGGTTATTCTGCCGTACGCGTCAAGCGTGACGAAATAGCCGGTTACCGCGCCTTTTCCGAGCGAAACCGCCATATCGTTGCCGTCGTAACGCTTTTCGAGTATCTGAAGCGCGTACGTAGCCGTCGTGGGCTTGCCGCGCAAGTTTACCGTAACCGTGTAGCGATAAAATCCGGGCGTGGTAAAGCTTATCGTGGAAATATCGGTGCATTTGCGTTTTTCCGCTTCGGAAAGCGCGCCGTCCGCCGTGATAATTTCGATGCCGGCAAAGAATCTGGCTTCCGCGGCAAGCGAGGCTTCCGCTCCCATTACGTCGTTTTTAACGCGCACGATGGCTCCGTCGGTAATAAACGCGTTTTCAAAAATAATACCTTCGGCGTTCATTCCCTCTATATTTCGCACGGTAAGCACGTTGCCGAACGTATCGAACACGAACGACGCGCTCTCTCCGTACGCAAACGACGGCAAAACGTCGAAATAAGTGACGATAAGTTCGCCCGCTTTTACTTCGTAGCGGATACGGGTTTTGGAATAGCTCTTCGAGTCGAAGCTGATAAAGCCTGTGCCGTAGCCGTCGAGGAAGATATACATATTGTCGGAAACGTATTTTCCGAAGTATTCGTCCCGCTGCAAAAGAGCGAAGGTTTTGTTTTCGGGGTCCACTTTGAATTTATACGAGAACGGGCTTTCGGAAGCGGAACCGATACCGAACATGAATACCGTTTTGTTTGCGTAGTCCGATCCGCCGCCTTTTTCCGCCGACATTTCGTAGGAAGAAAGCACCTTTACGGTTTTGTCGTCCACGAGATATTCAAAGCCCTCGTGATTATCCGCCGCGAGAACGGCGTCTTTGCCGTCCACGGTGCCGCGGAACGTCATGCCCGCGTACTCCTTTACGACGTCGGTTTTGTCGATTTTGGCGAATTTTTTGTCGGTAATCGTGAAGTTGTAACGTTGTCCGTCAAACGTAAGCGAGCCGGCAGAACCGACCGCGCTGCCCGAGAGCGTAACTTCGGCTTTGCCCCACTTTACTTCGTAATAGCTGTCGGTAGTTCGCTTTTCCACGAGGCGTGTGTAAAGCGCGAAGGTAAAGCTTTCGCCGCTTTGCTTGTCTTTAAGGTCGAAAAGCTCGATGGTGTACGAAGCGTACGTGGTCATTATCACGTGATTGGACGACGAATTGACGATAAGGCGATCGACAAGTTCGTATCTGTCCGAAGAGAAATAGGCAAGCGATCTTCTTTCGTTGGAATAGGGCATGCGCAGCGAATTTACGGGAACCAGTACGGCAATTCCGTTTTCGTAGTACATGGAATAGTCGTTATCGCCGACGTAAACCTTTATTTCGCTTTCGGTTTCGGCGTCCGCCATACGGGCGACTCTGCCGTTTATAACCATTTCGCCGTTTTCGCGTACGATCATGTCGCCGAACGATTTGGTGGGAGCGACCGACGACGTGCCGGTGTCCGTTCCCCAGTCCTCGCTGCCGTCGCCGTAGTCTTCGTTATCCTCTTCCACCGCGTACATTATTCCGGTGAAATACGTGCCGGTTATGTTGGCGTCGATGACGGTAACGGTTACGCGCGCGGTAACTTTTTCGTACGTGAGAGTCAAAACGTATCTGCCGGGTGCGAAGACGTCGGCTTTGCCCTCTATCATGTCGAACGTAACCGCAACCGAAGAGCCGTCCTTTATTATTTCAAACAAATCGCCCGCTTTCAGCGTTGCTCCGGTGAAAACCACGGTGTCGAACGCGTTTATTTTTACGCCCGAATCCACCGTAAGCGTGTATTCGGCGTACACCGGCGCGTTTTCGGGACCTTCGGCGTACACGGCGATGCGGACGCGCTGCTCGCCTGCGGAAGTAAAGTCTATCTCGCCCGAAACCGGCTCGGCATAGCAGGTGATGCCGTCCACCCAGTCTTTATTGGTGGTAAGCGTTTGTTTTTTGTCGTTTATCGTAACTTTAAGGTTGGAAAAAGCGTCGAATGAAGTCGTTCCCTTGGCAAGCGTAATCTCGGGCTTTATCACTTCCACGGTGTAGAAGCTGTCCACTACTTCGTACGTCAGCGTAAACTTAGTCGTATCGAAGTCTACCGTGCCCGACCACACGTCCGGAACGGTCGTGCAGTACGGAACCGAAAGAGTGACTTCGTACTTGCCGGTTTTGCCGAAATCCACTTGGTCCAGTCCGCCGAAATACGAGCGCGGAATAAGCGAGAAATCCATTCCGTTGATTTTAACGCCGAAATCGCCCGCAAAATCGTAGCTTTCCTTGTTGGTGCCTTTTCTTATTTTTATCGTGCCGGGAGCGTCTATAACCACGCCCATGCGCACGTAAACCACAGCTTTCGCCGTTTTTCCGCCATAGGTCAGCGTAATTTCGTTTTCGCCCACCTCGGAATAGTTTACCGAGCCTTCGATCATGTCGGCGGTGACGGAAATTTCTTTATCGCCTTCGTAAATCGTAAACAGCGATTTAAGGTCCAGAACTCCGCTGTTGGGATAGGTTTCGACGTTTTTGGAGATTATGCGAACTTCGGGCGGCGCGACTACGCGCACGATTGCCGTTTTTTCGATTTTTTCACCCTCGAAAACGTACGAGAATTTAATTTCGTATTCGTTTCCGGCGACTGCGTTTGCAAGGCGCGAGCCGTCCACCATTTCGGGCGTGACTTTTTCGGCTTTTCCGCGCACGAACAGCATGAAAAGACGAGTGCAGTCGAAAGTTTTCGCCTCGGCTTCGGTAAGCTCGTACACCTTGTAGCAAACGAACGCCTCGGCTTTTTCGAGATGCACGACTTTTACCGTAAGGCTGCCGGTTGCGTTGCCCGCGGTAAGCGCAAGCGTGTATTCGCCTGGAGAAGCAAGCACTTCGCCTTGCAGCATTTCGCGCGTGACGGCTACTTTATCGCCGTCCTCGGTTAACGTAAAGTGCTTGGTAAAATCGTAAGCGGCTACTTCCTCGTCGGATATTTCTATTTCGGAAGGCTGCACTTTTATTTCGCATTCGGGCTGTTCGACTATTACTTTAACCGTTGCGGTTTTCCCCGAAACGGTTGCGGTTACTTGGTATTCGCCGGGC
>CAKQJJ010000044.1 GCA_934247335.1 uncultured Clostridia bacterium
CCGTTGTCGCCGCCCGCGCAACATCCGCTGCCGCCGACAATAAAATTACCCCCGCGATTTTCGAGATCGGAAATGTTTTTGGCTGTCGCGGCGTTTTCGAGCATGGCGGTATTCATTGCCGGTGCCAGCAGCACCGGACAGCGCATAGCCATTGCCGTAGTAGACAAAAAATCGTCGGCAATGCCGGCGTTGTATTTTGCCAGAAAATTTGCGGTACACGGCGCCACGACGAAAAGGTCGCTTTTCTTGGCAAGCGAAACGTGTTCCACTTCCCACTCGAAATCGCGATCGAACGTATCGACGACCACGCGATTACAGGAAAGCGTTTCAAAAGTCAGCGGACGAACGAATTCGGTTGCGTTTTTGGTCATAACGACATAAACCGCAGCTCCGGATTTCCGAAGGCTGCTTATAAGCTCGCACGTTTTGTAAACCGCAATACCGCCGGTGACGCCTACGGTTATTGTCTTTCCGTCAAGACGCAACTATCAGTCACCGTACTTGATTTCGACTTTACCGTCGTAAATTTCTTTAGCCGCATACGAGATGGGCGTATCGTTGATTTCTTCAAGCATATCCGCTTTCTTTTCGGCGAGATATTTAGCTCTTTTTGCGGTAGCGATTACAAGCGCGTACTTGCAACCGGTCTGGTCGACCAACTTGTCGATAGGGGGATAAATCATCATAATTTTCAGTTCTCCTGATTCAATAATTTCTTGATAATCGTTTCGTTTCTCGTCGTCTTGCTCTTTTCGGCGTCGATAATAGAGATAACGTTCTCTATTGCGCTTTCAACATCGTCGTTGAAAACTATGTAGTCGAACAATTTATACTTGGAAAGCTCGCTTTTTGCCAAGCCCAGGCGGCGGGTTATCGCCTCTTCCGACTCGGTTCCTCTTCCGCGCAAACGGCGTTCGAGCTCTTCAAACGACGGCGGCATAAGGAAAATAGTTATGCTCTTGGGGTATTTTTTCTTGATCTGTTCGGCGCCGAGCGTGTCTATCTCGAACATAACGTCGTCGCCCTCGGCAAGCATTTTAAGCACCGGAGCTTTTGGCGTTCCGTAATAATTGCAGTACACGGACGCGGTTTCCAGAAATTCGCCTTTGGCAATCATCTCCTGATACTGTTCGAGCGTGCGGAAATAATAGTGAACGCCTTCGATTTCGCCGGGGCGAGGATTTCTCGTCGTGACGGAAACCGATTTTTTAATATTCGGACGGCGCGCGACGACTTCGTTGTACACCGTTCCTTTTCCGGCTCCGCTCGGACCGGAAATGATTATCAGCAAACCTTCTCGCTTGTTTTTATCGGTAGTATTATTCAACGTTTCTTATCTGCTCCTTGATTTTTTCCAGTTCGTTTTTCATTTTGAGAACGCTGTCGGTCAAACGAGCGTCGTTTGCCTTGCTTCCCATGGTGTTGATTTCGCGGTTCATTTCCTGCGAGAGAAAATCGAGTTTTCTGCCCACTTGCTCCTGCTTTTCGAGTTCGTCGCGGAACTGAGCTATATGCGACGAAAGGCGGGAAATTTCTTCGTTTATGTCGGCTTTGTCGGCAAAGAACGCCACTTCGTTCAAAAGCTTTGCTTCGTCCACGTCCACGCCGTCCAACAGCGCCTTTACGCGCTCTTGCAACTTTGCTTTATAATCTGTTACGACTTCGGGAGCGCGCTCGATTACTTTATTGAGTTCGACTTCTATATTGCCGACCAGCAAGGCAAGATCTTTTTTGATGCCGGCGCCCTCTTTTTCACGGAAAGCGCACAGTTTGTCGCACGCGCCCGTCAGCGCCTCGTCAACTAGTTTAGCCAGCACGGTTTCGTCGGCGTCCACGATTTCTATTTTCACGGCTTCGGGAATGCGCATTGCGTCTGACACGGAAAAATCGTTTTCTATTCCGAATTTTTTTTCAAGCTCGCGTGCGGCGGTAACGTAACCCGCAACGAGCGTTTCGTCAACCTTTACGACTTTATCGGAAGGCGCGCTGTCAACGTAATTGAAATATACGTCTACCGTTCCTCTCGAAAGTCTGCTTTTTATTATTTTTCGCACCAGATCTTCCTGCGAAGAAAGCGCTTTTGGCAATCTCGGGTTGATTTCGAGATAGCGATTATTTACCGATTTTATTTCTACGGAAAGCTCGCGGCCATCTGATTGAGCCGAAAATTTTCCGTATCCGGTCATACTTTTCATTGTTTTGTTCTCCGGGCAGGTTTGTATTTGTAGTCAAGTCACAGTCGGTAAAATTCCGCACCGAAAGGGCTTTTTTTGCCGGTACTATGTCAGACATAGTACTTAAATTTGCCGATTTTGCAAGAAATTTCGACTGTTTTTACCGATTTTATCGATAGCGCTTACAAAGCTACCGGCAAAGGCTTGAAAAAGCAAAATCGCTTTACGTCGCAAAATCGTTGCTTAATATATATTATACCACTATTTTACAATAATTTCAAGCGTTTACGAGCGAAATAAACTCATCTTCGGACAATATTTTTATCGACAGTTTTTGCGCCTTTTCAAGCTTGCTTCCGGCTTTTTCTCCCGCAATTACGAGATCGGTATTCTTCCCGACCGCCGACTGAACCGTTCCGCCGTTATCTTCGATGATTTTCGTAGCTTCTCCTCTCGTATAATGCGAAAGCGAACCGGTTAAAACCACATTCTTTCCGGAGAACACGCCCTCTTTCTTTTGCTCGGCAATCGGGGTTATGCCGGTTTCGAGCAACTTTTTCACCGCAAAGCCGCGCTTATCGAAATATTCGCGGATGCTTTGCGCCGTAACTTCGCCGACGAGGTTATTTGCGGCAAGCGATTGTTCGTCGGCTTCCGCAAGCGCTTCTATACTGCCGTAACGGGACGCAAGCTCTTTTGCGGCGACTTTACCAACGTTCTCTATTCCGAGCGCGTTTATAAATTTGTTAAGCGGCACGGTTTTGCTCTTTTCCACCGAGGAGATAAAACCCGCTATTTTCTTTTCTTTGAAGCCGTCGAGTTTTTTAAGATCGTCTTCCGTCAGATAATACAAATCGTACGCTTCGCGAACGCCGAGAACCGAATACAACTGCTCTATCGTCTTTTCGCTTACCGAGCGGATGTCCATGCAGTCTTTTTCGACGAAATGTTCTATTCTGCCTTTCACCTGCGGCGGACATTCGTGCGAATTGGGGCAAAACAAATGAGCTCCGCTTTCGACGAGTTTCGTTCCGCAAGCCGGGCAAACGACCGGGGCTACTATTTCTCCGCCGCCTTTATCCTCGGCAATTCCCAGAATTTCCGGAATAACGTCGTTGCTGCGACGAATGAAAACCCGGCACCCGGCAGTCAGTTTTTTTCTCTTGATATCGTTGAAATTATTCAGCGTCGCGCGACTTATCGTGGCTCCGCAAAGCTCAACCGGCGTTACGTGAGCAAGCGGCGTAATTTTACCCGTTCTGCCCACGTTCCATTCGATTTCTTCAAGCGTAGTCGTCGTTTCTTCCGCCTCGAATTTATACGCGATTGCCCATCTCGGAAATTTGTCCGTGTATCCGAGCGCTTCGCGAACGGCAAAATCGTCCACTTTAATTACCATTCCGTCGATCAGAAAATCCAGCTTATCGCGATTTACGGAAGATATTTTTGCAATTATTTTCTCGATATCGCCCGACTTGTAAAGCATTTCGGTTTTGAATCTGTTTTTCTTCAGAAAATCGATGTTTTCCTGCTGAGAATTAAGCGTTTTGCCTTCTATATAATTGACGTTGTAAAAAATAATGTCGAGATTACGCTTTGCCGTAACCTTGGGATCGAGATTGCGGATTGCTCCGGCAACGCCGTTACGCGCGTTTTTAAGCGGTTCTTCGGCAGTTTCGTTGTATTTTTTAAGCGCGCTGAGCCGCATTATGCCTTCGCCCTGGGCTTCCACCGTGCCTTTATATTCTATCGAAAGCGGAATGGACTTTATGGTCATAACCTGGCTCGTCACGTCCTCGCCCACTTCTCCGTTGCCTCTCGTTGCCGCGCCGGAAAATAAGCCGTCGCGATACGTCAGGCACAAAGTAAGTCCGTCAAGCTTGTATTCGAGAGTATAAACGCAGTCCGGGAAATCCGCTTTGATTTTCGCGTCCCACGCGCGCAGTTCGTCAAACGAATTGCATTTATCAAGGCTGTAAAGTCTGTGAATATGCGTGTGCGGAGCAAAATCTTTAAGAGGTTGTCCGCCCACTCTTTTCGTGGGAGAATCGGGCAAAACCACGTTCGATTGTTTTTCAAGAGCAACAAGCTCATCGTAAAGAGCGTCGTATTCCTTATCCGACACCGTGGGCGTATCCAGAACGTAATATTCGTACGCATACTTGTTGAGAATTTCGACAAGTTGCTTCATTCTGTCCATAATAACCTCCCTAATTCGCCAATTCGAGCGGGGCATACGAAAGCATAAGGTTTAATTTTCCGAGATTATCGAAAAATACTTCCGCATACGTATTGTCGCCGCTGCCTTTGATTGCAGTTATGGTTCCGTAACCGAATTTCTTGTGAACCACACGCGCGCCTTCGCAGAATTTTGAAAAATCTTTTTTTGCGGCGGGTTTACTTGCTTTCGGCGCTTCGTACGACGAATAAACGGGCATTTCCTCGCGATTATAGCGGTCGTCGCTCGTTTTGGAATAACTGCGTTCTCCCCTGTAAACGTTGTTCCGGCTGTAATCCTTGGAATATCCGCCGTAACTGCCGTAGCCGCCGTAGGACGAACGCTGTTCGGTCTGTTCGCGCGGTTTTTCTATCTTGAAGCCCGCTTCTTTCAAAAATCGGCTGGGTGTGGAAGCTTTTACTTTGTTAAACCGGAAACGACTGTCGGTATACGTAATAAAGAGTTTTTCCATAGCTCTCGTCACGGCAACGTACATAAGGCGGCGTTCTTCTTCAATGTCGTCGCCCTCGTCGGCACGCGGCGCGGCAGGAAAAATTCCTTCTTCGGCACCCACGATAAATACCACTTTGAATTCCAAGCCCTTTGCGCTGTGCACCGTGCTTATCGTAACCGAGCTTGCGTCGTCTTCTTCGTCGGTATCGCTGTAAAGCGAAATACTTTGCAGATAGTCTTCAAGCGTTCCGCCGTTGTTTTTGTCAAACTCTTCCATGCCGGAAAGCAATTCTTTGATATTCATGCGGCGATTGACGTTTTCATCGTCGTCACCGCCGTAATATTCTTTCAGGTTGAGCACTTTGACAATATATTTGCCAAGCTGAGCCACGCTTGCACCCGTTTCGTGCGCGTTTTCAAAGCATTTGAGCGTTTCGGACAGATTGCTTAGTTTTTTGGTGATTTTGGCAGGCAGATCCTCGTTTTTATCCGCTCCGACTATCGTATCGTAAAGCGATATTCCGGTAACCGCCGAATAATTCATAAGTTGCCCCACCGTAGCGTCGCCTATTCCGCGCTTAGGGAAATTGACTATACGAAGAAGCGCCTCTATATCGGACGGATTTACCATAAGTTTCATATACGCGAGAATGTCCTTTATTTCCTTTCTCTCGTAGAACTTAAAACCGCCGTAAACTCTGTACGGAACATTGTACGCAAGCAAGCTTTCTTCAAACGGGCGCGAGAGCGAGTTTACGCGCATCAGAATGGCAAAATCGCTGTACGAATAATTGTTCAGTTGCATCTGCCGCGCAATGTTTTTTATTACGTAATTTACCTCTTCGCGGTCGGTTTTTGCCCTGTAACACTCAACTTCGGCGCCTTTATCGTTACTCGTCCACAAAACTTTGTCAAGACGGGTCGTATTGTTTGCGATTACTTTGTTTGCAACGTCGAGTATATTCTGCGTGGAACGATAGTTTTGTTCCAGCTTGTACACCTTGCAGTTAAAATCTTTCTGGAAATTGAAAATATTGCGAAAATCGGCACCTCTCCAGCCGTAAATACTCTGATCCTCGTCGCCTACGGCAAAAATATTCCCGTATCCACCCGCAAGCAAAGCCGCTATTTCGTACTGAACCGCGTTGGTGTCCTGAAATTCGTCGATATGGATATACTTGAATTTTTTCTGATAATACTCGCGCGCTTCCGCGTCGTTTTTCAGCAGATCCCGCGCGTACAGCAGCAAATCGTCGTAATCGAGCGCGTTGGCGTTTTTCTTGGCGATTTCGTATTCCTTGTACGCCTCGTATATTACGTCGATGTCTTTCATGAATTTGTTTACCGCGAGATATTCGTCCGGCGTCATACCCTGCTCTTTGGCTTTGGATATGCCGCAGACAACGTTTTTCTCGTAGTCGGAAACGTCGCCGATTTTCCCTTTTTCGGAAAACGCTTTCAAAATTCGCTTTACGGCGTTGCTTTTCTCGTTTTCTCCGTAAATGGAAAAATTGGAATTGTATCCTTCTATCTTTCCGATGAATTTGCGCAGTATACGCACGCACAGGGCGTGGAACGTAAATATCCATATTTCGTCTGCTCTGTCCACCATTTTAGACAGTCTTTCGCGCATTTCGTTTGCCGCTTTATTGGTAAACGTTATGGCAAGAATATTGTAGCGTTCGGCTTTACCCTCGGCTATTATATACGCTATTCTATGCGTCAAAAGCCGCGTTTTTCCGCTGCCCGCTCCGGCGGTAACCAATACCGCGCCTTCGGTGTCCAGTACGGGCGCCAATTGCTCTTTATTTAACGTGCTGAGATCAAAATTCATTCGCTCTTTTCCTCTTATTATATTTTATCAAAAAGAGCGACGTAAGTCAAATCAAATCAGCTTACCGTTTTATTTGATTTGAGCATTCTTTCCTGATAATAACGTTCTTTAAGTTCGTTATACTGGCGGGCAAGCGTTAAAACGTATCTCTGTTTTCCGCTTTCGTCCAGAGCGTTGTATTTTTCGTAATCGATAAGCTGTCCTATCGGATTCGTCGTATCCTCGTCCTTATCGAGAATATAGCATACCCGCAAATACAGTTTCTCTGTTTCGCTCATCTCGTCGCCCTCGACGCAATCCAGATTTTCGCGGATAAATCTCGAACGCTGAATGGTCTGAATTTTCATGCGGTTTTCCGGCGTATCGCCTTCGCGTTTCAGAAAATCGGCTCGCTCGACGGCAAGCTGAGTCCAATAACCCATTTTTAGTCTTTCCTTAGCAAGCGACGCCCTCTTTTTGAGATCGGTTTCCTCTTTGGCTTCCTTTCTTGCCTTTATAATAGCTTCTTTCATCTGCTCGGTCATAAACAATGCACCTCCTCGTAATATGTGTACATTATAACATATCAGAGAAGTTAAAAAACGTCGAAGACTTAAATATACCTCTTTCGACGTTTTTCTACATTTTTATTTAATTTTTTCTTAACGAGTACGGTTATAAAAGCGAAGGCGAAAGGATCACCAGTCTTCCTTGTAGTTTATTTTCACGTCGTCGTACAAAACGAAATAACGGCGTTTGAAATCTTCGACGTCTTTTTTCTTTTTGAACTTCTCTCGTTCTTCTTTTTCGGCTTTCAATTTAACTCTTTCCGCCGAAATTTCGGCAGCGGTTTTTTCTTTATTTTCAGTCATATGAGCTCCGTAATAATCCGATTAAGTACGTACACGCCTTTATCGTTGGCAAAAAGCCGATCGTTTTTTATGTCTATAACGCCAAGATTCAGCAGTTTTTCGACTTCCGGCTTTTTCTCGCTCGTAAGTTCGGCGCCGAACAAATCGCGATACTCCGAAAGGCTCATTCCGTCTTTCAGGCGAAGGCGCAGCATTATAAATTCTTCTCTTTGCTGAGTCTTGTCTATAAATTCGCGGCTTACAGTATTCCTTCCGCCGAGATATGCCGCAATATTGTCGGTGTTTGCGTAGCGGTAACCCTTGTAGTACGAATGAGCGGCGGGTCCGAACCCTACGTAATCGCCGCCCGTCCAATATTTCGTATTGTGACGGCTTATCTTTCCGTTTTTTGCAAAGTTGCTTATCTCGTAACGGTCGTAGCCGCGTTTGCGAAGAAAAGCACTTGCGTATTCGTAATCGTCCGCCATCACGTCTTCGTCGGGACGATATTTCCCCGAATACATAACGCATCCTTTTTCCACGGACAACGAATACGCCGAAACGTGCGGAACGTCGAGCGAATCTATAAGTTCGAGCGTTTTCGTAAGAATATCGCGGTTTTCGCCTTCCAGCCCGATAATAAAATCGGCGGAAATATTTTCGATACCGCACAGCCTTGCAAGCTTCACCGCCCGTACGAAATCGCCTGCGGTGTGCAATCTGCCCGCGGTTTTAAGCACTGCGTCGTCGGCGCATTGCAAGCCGAAACTAAGCCGATTTACGCCGTTTTTAAGGCATTCTTCGATAAATTCGGGCGTTGCCGATTCAGGATTGGCTTCGCACGTGATTTCCGCGTTTTTATCGAAAACGAACTTGTCGCGCAGCGCCGAAAAAATCGTGCTTATTGCGCCCGGATACAGGCAGGACGGAGTTCCTCCGCCGAAATATACGGTGTCCGCCTTTTCTCCGTCGCCGAAAGCCGCTATTTCGTCGCAAATACGCGCGACGTATTCTCGTTGCCCGGCAGGGTTTACCGTGGACACGAAACTGCAATAACGACATTTTCCGCGGCAAAACGGAACGTGAACGTAAACGCCGGTCATCTTTTGTCGTCCAGTTTGAGAACGGACATAAACGCCTCGCTGGGCACTTCCACCGAGCCGACCTGACGCATGCGCTTTTTACCTTCTTTCTGCTTTTCAAGCAGCTTTTTCTTTCTCGTTATATCGCCGCCGTAGCACTTTGCGAGAACGTCTTT
>CAKQJJ010000045.1 GCA_934247335.1 uncultured Clostridia bacterium
ATCGAGGTTCTGCCAAAGAAAAATCGGTCTTTTTGGAACGCTGAAAGGCAAAGTGATGAATTTGAAAATCAGAAGCGCAGAAATCACGATTACCGGCGACATAGATTTGTCGCAGACAATTAATATAGGCGCAATTGCGGCAATTAACGAAGGCACTATAAGCAAATGCGAAGCTGGAGCGTATAAAAACTATTCAGTAACGGTAGGCTCTAATACTATGGCAAATATAGGAGGCATATGCGGCGTCAATTACGGCCCAATAAGCGAGTGCAATGTAAAATATTTTACCGGTGTAGCAACAGGCAATATCGGCGGAATTACTGGATTTAATTATACTGGTGCAGGTTGTATAACTAATTGTAATGTTTATAATTCAGAATTGCATATTTATGCCGGTAACGTTGGTGGTATTACTGGATATAATGATAGTGGTTTCTTGCAAAATTGCCATGTCATTGATGCAAATATAAGTTGTTATAATGGGTTTCCTTCAACTTCGGCAAATTATTATTCGTCTAATCACTATGGAAGAGCGGGCGGCATAAGCGGGTATAATAGTGAGTCGGAGATAGAATATAAATTAGATAATTGTTCTATTTCAAATGTTAAGCTTTCAACAGGAAATGAAAGTGTCGATTCTTCACATGGTGGAAGGAGTTTTGCTCCGGAAATCGGATTTATTTGCGGTAATGCAAAAGCCAATAGACTTGAAAATTGTGCATATGATGCTTCTTCTACCGTTACCGGGAATAATTTACATACCGAAACCTGGGGATTTTGGCCTTGGGAAAAAGGCTCGTGGGATCAGGCTCAATATGTTGGTTCGCGGCTTATAGGACATTCAGTATAATGATAACTGCTATATTTAATTGTGACGGAGGTTTAAAAATTTATGAAAAAATTCATTGCAATTGTTTTAACGACCTTGTGTTTAATCTCGGCGTTAACGTTTGCGGGGTGCGCGAAAAATAACGTTACGGACGTTGACGCTCCGGATCCGCAGCTGGCTGCGCTTAAACAAAGCGCAATCGAGCAAATCGACGACAATAAACTTATAAAGATAAAGGAAAAACATCAATTGTTCGTATCGGACGTCGTATACAGATACGACCTTGAAAGAAATATGCTCTATTTTTCGATGTATGCCGACGCGCTTGCCGAGAGCGCAAAGGAAAAGGTCCGGGCGGCAACCGAGAAGCAGGAGATCGATCGCGCCGTTAAGGGGTTCGATACGCAGATTAACTTCTGGCGAAACGATTACGGCAGCAGCGTCCAAGCCGGCGGATTCGGAATAGGCGCGCGTACCTGGGTTATCGAGGTAAACGACGGGACGTCTTCGTTTACGCTGCGCGAGGGCACGAGTCCGTTGTCGAAATATCCGTATTGCCTTAAAACGCAATCGGATGACGGCGATATAAGCTTTGAACTTGCCGGCAAAAACGTGCTGTTCGGCGACGACAATACCAAAATTTACGAGGCGGAAATCGGCAAAAATATCCTGTTCAGAACCGAGAGTTACGGTAGCGAGTGGTACGTGGGGCTGATACACAAAAAGGCAGGCAAAATCGTAGGCTATTCGATGTTCGATCGCACGACGCAGTTGTCCGTACATTCGGTGAATTTCGTCGGCGCGGATAAAAAAGACGTAACGCACGAGCAGGTAATATCTTTTATGGACGCGTACGTAAACGGCGAAGACGGAGAGGGTAAAGCAGGCGTCGAAGTTACGTTCAATAAGGCGGAAATAACCTTTTCCGTGAATGCGGGTGAGCAAAACGAGAACACGGACAAGGATAAAGACGAAATAGGTTTGCGCTACTTCGGCGATTACGGCACGGATAACGTGCAGAAAGCCGCCGTTGAATTTACGTCCGATTACGACGACGTAACCGCAGAGGTAATAGCGCAAAACCCCGTGATTGCTGGAAACGAAAAAACCTTGTCGGCTACGATCAGAGCGGGCGAAAAAATAACCGCTTGCGACGAGAGCAGCGGCTATATAGATATGTTCTTCTACAAGGGCGAAGAATTTCTCGGTTACGCCGTCTTCAAGGTCGTAAAGGGCGAAAACGGCAGTCATCCGATGCTCGGACTCGAAGAGGGAGTTGCCTTTACTTATCGCAACGGCACTCAGACGAGAATAACGCGCGAATTGGCGGACAGATACCTTAAGATTCGCCGCGCGTAAAGTTTGATTGAATTGAATAAAGAAACGCTCGCCGTGAAATCGTATCGGTGAGCGTTTTTCAGGTATTTTTGCCGTTTCGTTTTCTTAAATTTTGCCGTATTACAGGAATTTGTCCAGTTCGCTTTCCACTTTTTTGTTGATTTTTACTTTCGGAGCGGAGTAAATTTTTCCGCGCGAGATGACCGTGTCTACGTGGCGCAGCGCGCGAAGATCGTCAAGCGGGTTTTCGGCTGTCACTATCATGTCGGCGCACTTGCCTTTTTCTATCGAACCGGTTTTGTCGCCGATGCCGGCAAGAGAGGCGCTCTTTTCGGTTGCGGTGTGCAGCGCAAACGCGTTGGACACGCCCACGTATTTGTGGAAGTAATACAGCTCGCGCCAGAAATCGTACTGGGTTATCCACGGGCAGCCCACGTCGTTGCCCAGAACCACGGGGATATCGTTTGCTATCGCCGCTTTCGCGCAGTCGATTATGCCGTCGAAAACCACTTTGCCGTTGTATTGTTCCACTTCCGAAGCGCGGCTGATTTCGCGGTCGAAAAGCGCGTACGGGAGAGCAGGCGATATGGTGGTACATAAAAACGCGTTGTTTTTATGAAATAGATTTATAATTTCGTCGTCGGGCTTTGCGCCGTGTTCGATACTGTCCACGCCGTTTTCAAGCGCCAGTTTAACGCCCTCGGGCGACTCGACGTGAGCGGCTACCGAATAGCCTTTTTCGTGGGCTTTTTCGCAGGCGGCTTTAATCATTTCCGCGGACATTTTAACCTCGCCCGGCACGCCTTTCTGCTTGGCGTCGAGCACGCCGCCGGTTATCATCAGTTTGATAAGATCGACGTGCTGCTTTTCGCACTCTTCAACCAGCTTGACGGCTTGGTCGGCATTTTCGGCTGCCACAGCCACCGAGCCCGCCATATGTCCGCCCGGCACCGATATGCCCTGATTTGACGCAAGAATGCGCGGACCGACTTTTTTGCCCTGCGATATCTCGTCGCGAAGCCGCGTGTCGAAGTCGGACAGACCGCCCACCGTGCGTATGGTCGTAACGCCGCTGAAAAGCTCGGTTTTCGCAAACGAGCAAACCAGCTTGTACGCAATCGCTCGGGTAAGGCGCGAACTCATTATTTTTTTAACCAGTTTTGCGTTGTCGCGCTGCTTTTTCTGCGGTTTGCCGTTGCCCGCAAGGTGAACGTGCATGTTGATAAGCCCCGGCATGATATATTTTCCGCCAAGGTTTATGGTTTCGTAACCTTTAAGATTTGCTTCATCGATAGGAACGACGTCGGTTATCGTGTCGCCACAGACGAGTATGCACAAGCCTTCCTGCGGTTGCATGTCGGCTTTTCCCGACAGAATTTTGCCGCCTATTATTGCGTATTTCACGGCGTAATCTCCTTGAAAATCGTAGTTTGTATATTATAACCGTATTTTGCCGCTTTGTCAACGAAAAGAACGCAAAATATTTTCTTTTCAAGGCGTTTTTGCCTTTCACGGCGTTCGTTTTTTTGTAAGCCGCTTGAAATTACCCGGAAAGTGTGCTATAATAATCCGTAGGACCGCTTGTATGCGGCTTAACACGAAGAAAATAAGATGCGGAGGTATAATTTATGAAAATAAAACAGACAGCCGGAAGAAATACGCTGGGCGATTTCGCGCCGAAGTTTGCCGCTCTCAACGACGACGTATTGTTCGGAGAAGTGTGGTCGGGCGACGGTTTAAGCACCAAAATTCGCTCGATGCTTACCGTGACTACGCTTGTCGCGAAAGGACTTATCGATTCGTCTTTCGAGCATCATCTGCGTTTTGCCAAGGAAAACGGCGTAACAAAAGCCGAAATGGCGGAGCTTTTGACGCACGTCGCGTTTTATGCAGGCTGGCCCAACGCATGGGCGGCTTTCCGCAAGGCTTTGGAAGTGTACGGCGACGACGACGGAAAATGCGGCGGACCGTTCGGTCTGGGCGAACCCAACACCGCGTACGCCAAATATTTCGTGGGCAATTCGTACTTAAAACCGCTTACCGACCCGAAAAAGACGGTGTTCATGGCAAACGTTACTTTCGAGCCCAAGTGCCGCAACAATTGGCATATTCACCACGCGACGAGCGGCGGCGGACAGATTCTTTTGTGCGTGGACGGCAGAGGCTGGTACGTCGAAGATGGTAAGGCTCCCGTAGAGCTTCATCCCGGCGACGTAATTACCATTCCGGCAAACGTAAAGCACTGGCACGGCGCGGCAAAGGACAGCTGGTTTTCGCATATAGCGGTCGAATGCCCCGGCGAAAATACGCACACCGAATGGTGCGAAGCCGTATCCGACGAGGAGTATTCAAAGCTCGATTGACGGGCGAACGAAGTTTATTCCTACCGTGCGCCCCGTTGCCTCGTGCCAACCCGTAGGGGAGACCTGTGGTCTCCCGCAAAACAATCCCACCGTCTTCTCGCTACCGCTCGAAGCCACCTCCCTTGCAAAGCAAAGGAGGCTTTTTTAAGAAGTCGTTGGTATGTGTCAAAACGAAACCATTCTCACTGTAGGGACAGGCGTCCTCGACTGTCCGAATAGAACGGCGGCGGGAGCAAGCCCCCGCCCTACGAAAGAAGTCATTTGTATGTCACAAACGAAAGTATCCTATTTAAAATAAAACGAATGCTTTTGCGTAAATGCACAATCGGACAGCCGGGGACGTCTGTCCCTACAATATAATGTGGGAGGGGAAACCCCTCACCTACGAATCGGAAAATACACCTTACGTCCGCACAAATAAACCGAATTTAAAGGCGCCCTTGAGCAAAGGGAGCTGGCGCCGTCAGGCGACTGAGGGATTGAAATCGTTTGTATTTCGTATCGGCGAATAAAGTCGAATAAAAAAACGGCGAGGTGTTTTACAACCTTTCGCCGTTAAAATACCGATTTGTGCCTTTTACGGTTCATCGAATATTATATTCAATGATAAACTCCGTATATAATGATAGCACATTTTGCGCATTGATGTCAATAAAATAAAGGTATAATTTCAAAAAATCATTGAAAAAAATTATTATTTCTGAACTTAACGACAGAATCTGTCGTTAAAATTACATTGAATATAATATTCGATGAACCGAAAACCTGTATATTTCAATGACGATCTCCGAAAAAAATAATAAAAAGGAGCAGTAAAAGAACAATGAAAAAGCTTTTCAAAAGCAAAACTTTGCTTGCTTCGGTTGCGGCTATCGCCATATGCGCAAGTCTGATTGCCGGTGCAACGTTTGCAATCTTTACAAGCAAAGCCGAAGTCAACATTGCGGTAAGTTCGGGCTCGGTCAGCGTTACGGCAACCGTTGACACGGACAGCATCGCAACCAAGCAGCTGTACGACGCGGAGTATCAGAGCGGAACCGGACACGTGTCGCCGGACGCTACGGTGGAATTCGCGGACGGAACGCTGTCTTTAAGCAACGTTATCGCAGGCGACGGAGTTAAATTCAATATCGTCGTTAAAAACGAAAGCACGGTCGGAGTTAAATTCCGCACGCTGGTTATGTGCGACGAGGACAACGGATTGTTTGCGGGACTTAAAGTCAGCGTAAACGGCGTTACGTTTGACGGAACCACCGCGGTATCGGCTTATACTGCCGTAGAACCCGGCTCGGACGACGTTATCGTTCCCGTCGAAATCGAACTTCCCGAAAGCGCGGAAGGTACGCTCGGCGGAAAGAAATGCGTTGTCGTGTACAGAGTAGAGGCGGTTCAGGGCAACGCGAAAACCGAAGATCCCGAAACCGGCGACGTCTATATCGCAAACGCAAGCGATATGGCTGCGTTCCGCGACAAGGTAAACGCGGGCGACACCTATGCGGGCAAAACCGTGCGTCTTATGAACGATATCGATTTCAACGGCGCAAACTGGACTCCCGTAGGCATCGACACCCGTTTTATGGGAACGTTCGACGGCATGAACCATTCTATCAAGAACGCAAATATCGTTTACGGCAAACCGAGCGGCTCGTCCTATTACGGCGGCGGATTTTTCAGCAATATCTCGGGCGCAACTATTAAGAACGTTACGTTTGAAGGCTTCACCGTAAACAGCGGCAAAGTGCGCGAAGGCACCGAGAATATCTATATCGGTAATATCTACGGCGTAGCGTGCGGCTATGCGTACGGCAACAGCACTTTCGAGAAAGTAACCGTTAAAAACAGCCACGTGGAAGGCTACGGAAAAATCGGCGCGATCCTCGGATACGCGGCGTCTTCCGGCGTGACCTATACTTTCACCGATTGCTCGGTCGAAAACACCGAAGTGGTGGGCGTTTACAATCTCGGCGGACTTTTCGGAACCATGGGCGTCAGCACTCTTAAAGTAAATAATTGCGACGTCGAAGGCGCTTCTTTCATGCGCGCAAGCACCGAATACACCGTTCCCACGCCGTTCTTCACCAAGAACGTAAAACGCAATCTTCTCGGAAGAGAAATGACCTTTGCGGCAGGCGAAGCCGAAAACTACTTCTGCGTATATTCGGCAAAACTCGGAACCATGCTCCGTGCCGACGACGGTAAACTCGGCAGCGAAATAGCGTACGATTCGGTCGATCAGATCGCAACCGTATACAAAACTCTGGAACAGGCAAGCGGTATCAAGACCGGCTACGGCGAAACCAACACGGTTACCGAATTCGACGGTAAAAACACGGTTATTATAAACGACTGGACGGACGCGTGGGTGAATAAGGACCTCACGATTAAAAACGTAATGTTCGGAAACGGCGCGGTGTTCACCGTAAATGCGGACGGCGTTACGCTCAATCTCGAAGGCTGCACGTTTATCGCATGCGACCCCGAAAAGATCACCGTTTCGCACAAGACCAACAGCGGATGGGGCATGTGCCTCGATCTCGAAATCGGAGCAAAGAGAAAAGAGGGCAACATCAATTATCATTATGACAACGTGACGTTCAATGTTAAAAACTGCATCTCGCTCGGCGAAAGCAATGTAAGCCTCGATCGCGACGGCGTGCAATATAACGGAAGCGATTTGACCGGACAGAAAAAATCTCGCGGTCACGGAATCGCGCTCAACGCAATTGCAGGCGGACTTAACGCAGACGGCGTAAAGCTTAATATCGAAGGATGTGAAATCACCGGCGTTCGCGGCAACGCTATTCAGCTGTACGGCGAAAGCGGGGATATCGTAATTAAAGATACCAAAATCAACAGCTGGGGCATGAACAACTATACCGCAAAAGACGACGCCGCAATCCGCGGAAATTACGTTGTCGGCGGCAAAAGAACGCTTATGCTTACCAACGTTTATTTCGGACTTGACGAAAACAACGATGTAGAAAAAGGCAAGCTTATCTATCACGTCAACGTAGGCAAGTACGAAGGCAATACTTCTACAACCAGAACTGCCGGCACGTATTGATGGCGTAATTTAACGTTTGCACGAAAAGCAACGTATTTCAAAAAAAGAAAAAACGAGGTCGCTCCGAAAAGAACGGAACGGCTTCGTTTTTTTATATATTTTTATTTTTTAGAGTAATTGCGTTTGCCTGAAATGATATTTTAAGGTTTATTTGCGCGGGAGACAAAATGTAATTTCCGATTTGTAGGGGGGAGCATTTATTTGTATTGTAGGGACAGACGTCCTCGGCTGTCCGAGCGTGGTTTCAGGTAAAAGCAAGAGTTTTATTTTAAATCGGATAATTTCGTTTGTGTCACACCAATGACTTCTTATTGTAGGGCGGGGGCTTGCTCCCGCCGCCATTCTATTCGGACAGTCGGGGACGTCTGTCCCTACAGTGAGAATGTTTTCGTTTTGTCATCAACTTTCGACTTCTTTCCGTAGATTAACGGACGCCTGTCCCTACAAATAAACCCTCTCCGTCGGCTGACGCCGCCACCTCTCCCAAAGGGCGAGGCGTTAAATTCGTCGTCAATTCTCGCACTTGCTGCCTTGCATTACGTTTTTCTGCTCGAACGCACGATATA
The DNA here is from genome assembly GCA_934247335.1 of uncultured Clostridia bacterium. GTDB lineage: Bacteria > Bacillota > Clostridia > Christensenellales > Pumilibacteraceae > Neoclostridium. Next base: position 8,161 of record CAKQJJ010000045.1, read on the forward strand.
TCGCGGCAAGAACGGCTTTTTTGTCGGCGGACCATAGAGGGGAGACGAGCAGCTTTTTCGGGGCGTCGCCGGTCAATCGGTGAATTATCACGTTTTTCGGCAAAATATTTATCGCATCGCCCAAAATGTCGATATATTCGTCTCTTTCAAGCGTTTGGAACGAGCCTTTTTCGTAATCGGCACACAAATCGGTTCCGCACAAAACGTGCAGAAGCTGCAATTTTATGCCGTCGGCGCCGCATTTTCCCACGTAACGAACCGTTTCCAGCATATCGTCGCGACTTTCGCCCGGCAAACCGAGAATAACGTGCACGACTACGTTTATTCCCGCCGATTTCAATCTTTTCACCGCGTCGTCGAACACGGGGAGCGGGTAACCTCTTCGGATATATTCCGCGGTTTTTTCGTGAATGGTCTGCAAGCCCAATTCGACGAATACAGGCTTAATTTTATTTAATTCGGACAAATATTCCACGACTTCTTCGGGCAGGCAATCGGGGCGAGTGGCAACCGACAGCGCGGCTACGCAATCCGGTTC
>CAKQJJ010000046.1 GCA_934247335.1 uncultured Clostridia bacterium
CAGCGGTATATCTCTTAATATACTTGACCAATACGGTTGCCGTCATTTCGTGACAGCCCGTTTATAATACCATATTTCCCTCCCCTTTGTCAAGCGTTTTTATGCCCTTTTTTAAAATTTTTTTCGATATTTTTCCTTTCCCTCCAAAAATACCCCGAAATCTCCGATTTCAGGGCACTTTTCAGGGGTTTTTAACAGATTACCGCTTTAATTTATTTTTGCTTTTTCAGAACGAGGCAAGAATTTTTTCGATAACCTCGTCGGATTTTTGCTCGTCGCTGCTCGTAACGCAAAGGTTGTAGGCGTAGTCGCTGCGTTCAAAATAAACGTAAGTCACGTCGTCGTTGCGTTCCATGCGCACGTCGCCGGAAACGACCGGCAGCGTTTTATACATTCCGAATTCCGGGAAGACGCTTCCTTTCGTTTCGACGTACACGCTTGCGCTTACTCCGTCGTCCGCGCGATAGCACACGTAGTATAGCACCACCGCATCGCACTCGGCATAGGCACTATCTTTGTTTTTCACGGTTTTATATTCGGCGTAATCCAACACGTCACCGTCCACGAACGGAAGAAAATCGGCGGGGACGAATTCGACGTGAGAACAAGCAAGCTGTTCCATCGGAACCGAAACTTTCCAATCGACGGAAGCCGCAGGTTTTTTAAGCAATAATACGGGGCATAATATTATAAGGAATAACAGCGCAGCCGCACAGGCAATATATAAAGGCAGCAAACCGCGCGATTTTTTGCCATCGGATGAGCTTCCCGCTCCCGGCGACACGGTTACGGCGCTCTTTTCGGTTTCGGCAAGCGCACGCTCGCGCAACAAAGCGTTCGCCTTATCCATGACCGAGCGAGGCGGCGCAGGGGCTTGGCTTGCGTAATCGTCCAGAGCGGATTGAATTAAAGAGTCTTTATCTTTACGTTCTTTCATAATTTCGTCCTCACATTATTAACGATCGCCGAGTTGTTTTCGTCCACGGCGGAAAAATCGTTTTCGGCTTTCGTCAGATTTTCGCGCAGGAATTTTTCGGCTTTGGCTATTTCTTTTGCGACGTACGACTTGGATTTCCCCACCTGCGCCGCTATATCGCGGACTCCGAGGTCGCAGTAATATTTAAGATAGATCATTTCGCGGACTATAGGCGGATACAGGCTGCCGAGCAGCTGTTCGACGAGCGTTTTATCGGTTACGGAATTTTCCACGTTTTCGCGAGACGGCACGGCTGCCAGATTTTCGTCGGAATAAACGTCGAAACGCTTTCGCTTTCTCAGCTCGGTTACGGCGGCGTTGCGCGTTATCGTAAGCACCCACGCCGCGGCGTTGCTCCCTTTTCTGTACGAGCGTATATTCCGGACTATCTTTATAAAGCTCTCCTGAACGGCGTCTTCCGCTGCCGAGCGATCGGACAGCACGGCGCGGGCGCACAAAAGCATCTTTGCGCCCATCTGCTCGTACAAAAGCTCCACGCCTTTCTCGTCGTTTCGGGAAATGAGCGTAAGAGCGTATTCGATTGTCGTGGCTTCGTTTTCCTTCATTAGTTCTCCTCTTCGGTCAGTATAGCACACAAACTATGGTTAAATCAAGAAGAAAAATGACAAAACGGTAAAATTTTCCGATTTACCGTACATTTGCAGGCTTTTTCATGGACAAAATGAAAAGGTAAAGCGTTTTATAAGCGTTGGACAAACGACAAAATACAGCGACAAGGAGATTTACAATGAAAAAGAAGCCAACTTTGTATATAATAATATTTGTCGTGTGGACGCTGTGCGTCGTAACGCTATGTCTTGCGCTTGCAAAACTGCTGAAAAGCTCTGCGCTGCCTTCAAAAAACGGCGGCATTATCGCAGCGTTGCTCATTCTCAACACGGTTATACTGGCGGCGCTGTGGCTGGGCAGCGTTAAGGATTTGTCCTTTTCGATAGCGTACGCCGTCCGCAAGAAAAAAATAGATCGCGAATATGCGAAAATTCCCGAATACGAACCGGACGAGAACGCTCCGAGGGTTGCGCTTTTGTACTGCACGTGCAACGATTTCAACGCAAAGGCCCTGTCCGCATGCAAAAAGCAGAACTACCCCAACTATTACACGGTTATACTCGACGACAGTTCCGATCCGAAATATATAAGAGAAATAAACAAATACCGCGCCACGCACGGCGGCGTGAAAATAATAAGGCGCGAAAATCGCACCGGTTATAAAGCCGGGAACCTCAACAATTTTCTTAAAAACAACGCCGACTACGATTATTTCGTCGTTCTGGACAGCGACGAAGTTATTCCGCCCGATTACTTAAAAGGCGTGATGAAATATTTCGCGCATTTTCCGTCGTGCGGCGCCGTTCAGGCAAAACACGTGGCAAGCGAAGGCAAAAACGTCTTTCAGAAGCTTATGGGCATGAGCGTGGGCAGCAACGGCACCACCGTTCAGGTAATAAAGAATTTTTACGGCGCCAACGCTCTTATCGGGCACGGCATGACCATAAGCCGCGAATGCTACGAAAAAACGGGCGGATTCCCGCTTGTCGTGGCGGAAGATATTTCGTTTGCCGTAATGATTAAAAACGCCGGACTGGATATCGTGTACGCGCCCGACGTAGTTTGCACCGAGGAATTCCCGTTCAGCTACGCGTCATTAAAAAAGCGTCAGTGCAAATGGACGCAGGGCAACCTTGAATACATGAAAAAATTCGGCGGCGAAATCAACAAGTCGAAAATGTCGTGGTTTGAAAAAGCAGACCTCAAACTTTCACATTACTCGCTGCCGGTAGTCCCGGTGCTAAGCTTTTTGCTTACCGTCTTTACGATAGCGCTCGGATTTGCGGGATACCCGGTGATACGATATTCGCTGGCGGTGTACTCGATTATGATTTTGTTTTTGTGTTCGCCGCTCATTCCCGACGCCATAGTGCACGGGAAAACCAAAAACGTATTTTTACTTATTCCGTACTTTTTACTTAACGTGGCGACGTACGCTTCTCTGTCGCCCATGATGCTGGCAACCGTTGCCGCCGGAATTTTCGGCAAAAAGGCAAAGTTTATCGTCACGCCAAAAAACGACGAAAAATACGGATTTTTCCGTTCGATAGCGTTCTGCGCCGATTCGCTTATTTTCGGCGTAGTCATAGCCGCGCTGTCGCTGTGGGCGTGCGGAAGCGTTCTGCCCGTCGTGTTTATCGTTTCGGGATGCCTTCTCTCGCCTTGCGTGCTTATGCTGAGCAACGTGAGCGTTTGCAAAAAAGCCGACCGTAAAACGGACAAGCCCCGCGCTTTGGAAAAAGCCAAAAAGCCGACCGTAGTGTTTGACGGTGCCGTGCGCGAACCCGCGGCGCCGCACGAGCGCCCTTCAAGAACGACCTTGCCGCTTTCCTGAATTTGCCCTTTTTTCTCCTCTTAGGGTCGTCCGCCGCCCGCAGGCGGGCGAAAAATATGCGACCGGAAAGTTACGTTCTCTCTCCCGAAGCTTCCGGTCGCATATAAAAAACCGCAGCCACTGATTTTTCGGTTGCGGTTTTACTTTATCGTTTTGCTTTCTTTTCGTTCATCTTTTCAAGGCGAACGTTCTTTTTATATTCTTTATACTCGGCTTTGATTTCTTTGAGCGCGGTTTTTTCGCCTTTTTCTGCAAGCACGGTAAGCCAGCGCAAAAGCGTTTTGGCGCTGTCCGGGTGCATGAGCGCGCCGTCGTTTTTGGTAACGAAATATTCGAGCGGCGCGGAATCGGTGTATGCCTTTCCCTTGTACACCTTGCTGGCGGCTATTCTGTCGCAAAAACTTTCAAGCAGGTATCGCTCCGGCATGGGCACGGGAACGTATTTTTTCTCTTTTGCGGAATAGTCGTACCAGTACTCGAAGTGGTGTTTGTTTCTGCCTTTGTGGTGCAGCCACGCCTCCGAATAGCCTTTTTCTTCACGCTCAATCGAATTGGGACTGCGGGTGCCGACGTAGTATTTCGCGCCCGTTTTAAGCTCGGTGGGGCTGTACTTGGACAAATCGTGTTTAAGCCCCTGCGCGCCTATTCCCACGCGGAAACACAGGCGCATTACCATGTGTCTGTGCTTGGTTATGGTTTTCAGATGTCCGAGTAGTTTCATACTCGTAAATTATACTATTCCGCCGCGCGTTTGTCAATCGAATACGCGCTACACGCCGCTGTACGCGTTGAATCCGCCGTCCACGGGCAGAATTACGTTATAAATCGGTTTCTTTGGCAAAAACGATCAACGGCGCAACCGCCCAGGGATGAAATAAACTTGCATTTCTTTTCTGCTCTTTTCCCCACGCCTCGAATGTTGTCGTTCCCCCTTCCGCTATCATATTCAGCCAGGCGTTTTTATCCGTTGCAAGTGCGACGGCTTTTTTATATTCGCCGTTTTTCTTCAACGCGGCAAGCGCGAAATACGACATATACACTCCCATCGACGAAAGTTTCTTTTCTTCGATAAACTTGACTGCGTTTTTCACAAACGCTCGATCGTTCTTTTTTATTCCGAAATACAGAGGCAAAACGTTGGAATGCACCGCCGAATGAGTTTTTTGGTCCGAATCGCAGAAAAGCCCTGTTTTTTCGCAAAAAAACGCTTCCACGTAACTTTTTTCCGTTTCTTCGACTTTCCCCGTAACCGGCAATCCCAACGCTTCCGAAAGTCGGTCGTACGCTTTCAAAAAACCGATCCAGTACGCATTGATAACGTTATGCACGCCCTTCCCGATCGGATTTGTAAGCGGAAAATTATAACCGTCGCGCAAATTTTCTGGCCAGTCTACGAGATTCCATTTTTCGGTTACGCTTTCTAAAAGCCCTTTCTCGTCTGCAAATCGGCAAAAATATTCGCACACGCCTTTTACATACGGATAAACGCTTTTCAAAAACGACTTATCCCCGTCAAATCGATAAGTCCACAATACAAGCGGAGCAAACAGCAACGAATAATCGGCTATTTCCTGCATAAACGACGACGTGGAAACCGCCATAAGCCCCTTGCTTATAAACGCGGAATTACAAAAATCGACGATCGTTTTTTTCAGCAAAGTCGCATCGTTCGTAACGATTGCCTGTGCCCTGCCGGATATGAACGCATCTCCGAGATACTGTCCCTTTTCTCTTGTCGGGCAATCTACGAATACTTCCTGCGTACCGTAGCGCACCGTATCTTCACAAAGCTTCAATACCTTATTCAAATCGGCGTTTTCCGTTTCGTAAACGACTTTTTTCTCAAACGGATAATGCCTGACAAGAATCTTTACGTCGCCTATCTCGGTTTCGTCCGGCGCAATGATTTCGGCATATCTGAACGCCTTATAGTCAAATTGATCGGTTTCGTCGCAACCGCCCGAAAGAATCAGTCTTTCTTCGTATACACAATTGCAACGCAAATTATACCGGACGCTGCCGTCGTCATTCAATTCTTCGCCATAGCGCAACACGACTTCGGCTCCGCAGTTTCCTTTTGCTTTTACATATAACTGCCCGGCATACTCTCTGCCGAAATCTATAAAATATACGTTTCCGTTTTTCTTGATTATTTGCGGCGTTACGGAATAAATCTCCAACGGCTCGATCGGCGATTCCTCCAATTTATAATCTGCGTTTTCGTAAACGCTTGCATTCTCCCACGCCCAGTCGTCGTATTCAACCTTTTCAAATCCGACTTCCTTTGCTCGGCTGTCGTACCGTTCGGCATACGCCGTATCGTACCCGAAAACGCCGCACTCGGAATACGCGGTGTGGTTTGCGCATTTCCAGCTTTCATCGCTAACCGCAACTACTTTTCCGTCTGCAATAATCCTGCACCAAAAGCTTTCACGCAAATCGCCCGATACCCACACACGGTTGATTAATCCCTGATAATACGTATGCACGGCAATCGTGTTTTCGCCGCAACGGAGATATTCGCTTATGTCTTTTTTTATGTACAGGTACGCGCCCGGATACGACGGCGGCGGTCCCTGCATTACGAATTTACCGTTAATGTACAGTTTGAAATAATCGTCTGCCGTAATATCGATTACAACCGCATTATAATCGGCAAGAATAAATTTTTTTCTGAAAAGAATATGTCTGTTTTTATATTTTTCTTCCGTTTCCGGAAACGACTTTTTCTCATGTTCTTTATGAAACACGTCAATGGGTTTTAATGAAGAAAAGTCCTTATGGCATATAAATTTTCCTTGCACGGCAAAACTCCTTATTTACGACATTGCGACTACGATTTTTCCGTTCTTCGGCGTAACTGCGAAATCATCCGATATCGCGCTTTCCCGGAATGTCACGGAATACGAAAAACCCTCGAACAAAAATTCGATTACTCCGCCTTTTGCTACTGCTTTTTCAATATAGGAAAGTGACGCATTTCCGTTATGATTGGCAAATGTCTCATTGCGGTTTCCGCTTTTTCCGTACACTTTTTCGCGATCGTATACGGAAATAATCTCTAAATTTTCGATATCCGTATCCGCTTTAATATTGCTTTCTTCAAGCTCGATTCGCAACCGCCCGAAATCGGAATACAACGAAAGAATTACGCTCGTTCCGCTTTCCGCATACTCCGCGCGATTCCACAAAACGGGATTTTCTCCGCAATAAAAGTAACAACCCGCTTTGACGTTCTTTTTTTCGTTGGAATACAATGCGCCGTCGAAAACGGGCAGATTGCGGTACTCGCAAGCAGCAGAAACGCATTTTGTTTTCAAATATTTTTCCTGAAATTTTTCGTTGAACAAGTACAAATCCCTCATTCTCAGCACGCCGTTTTCCAAGAAAAAATTTACGCGGTAATATCGCGATTCGTACCAATAAGATCGTATGTCGTTTCCCTTCCATTTTTTATCGGCGACATAAGCCGTAGCGGGCGTAAGAGAAAAGTTCTCCCTGTACCATCTTCCGCTCTCTCCGAGGGTTAAAATTTCCGCCGATCCGTTTTTCTCCATTTCCGCGACTTTTTTGAATTGAAATTCAATGCCGTCGCGTATATTATCCCAACCGAAACTGTTTTCCTGCCCTATCTGAGCATATTGAAAAGCAAGACCATTTCCTCCGAAAATTTCACCCAGCAAAAATTCTCCCCACTCGTTGTTACGGGCAAGTTGCGCCGGTTCGAGCGTAGGAATGGTTTTATGAACGCCGTCGTAATCGCACAACTGAAAATCGTACGCGAAAGCCGCAGAAGAACCGAGCGTCCGAAAAACCGGTATATCGATTTGATTTTTCTTGGTTTGCGCCGGAGAAAACATATTATTTTTACAGGGATAATACGCCTGATTATAATATCCGCCCTGCAAAGTATATCCGTCCGTACCGATCTGATCGCGGCAAATACAGCAAGCATCCACCGCATATTTTTCGCCGAGATAGCGCATCGACGCCGCGTCGATATGCCACGAGCCGGCAACTTTCGGAAAAAAGCCGTAAATCCAATACGAAACCTCGTCGCTTATTACGTATCTGCCGTTTACGATAAGCGTCTGATAGCCTTTGGTGTGCTTGCTTGCCGACGGCTTGCAAACGTATCCGTGAAGAGATATTCCGAATTCGCTGTTTTCGGTTTTTATAAGACCGTCGAAAAATTCCTTGCCGTAAACCGAATATATCGCGTTTTCCACGCCCTGCCCCGCAGACGAATAAACAACTTTGCCGTTTACCGTGTATTTGAACGAAACGTCCGCGTTGGCAAGAATAAGTTTTTCCATCGTGCCGGTTATTGCCGACTCTTCTTTGTTTTGCTTGTCCAGAAATTTCTTGCGGGCGGGAATTTTATCAAAAAGACGCGTAACGGTAACGCTCGTTCCGAACGGACAGCCGCACGCGCCCGAATCGACTACTTCGCCGTTGTCTACGCAGTAAGTAAATCCCGTTTCGGCGCCCGGCACTCGCGTGTTCATTTTAACGCAAGATACTGCTGCGATACTGGGAAGCGCTTCGCCGCGGAACCCGAGCGTTGCGATACCGTCGAGATCGGCTGCCGTTGCTATTTTGCTGGTAGCGTGCGCCAAAAACGCCGTCGGAACGTCTTCGGGTAATATTCCGGACCCGTTGTCGGAAACGCATATTTTTTTCATTCCGCCGTCTTCTATTGCCACCGAAATTGCCGTGGCGCCTGCGTCAATGCTGTTTTCGACAAGCTCCTTGACTATCGACAGCGGACATTCGACGACTTCGCCTGCGGCTATACGATTGTATACGCTTTTATCGAGCAGTTTGATTTTACTCATTTTCGGCTTTCTCCTTAAGATCGCTTAATATATCGAGCGCGGCGCGCGGCGTAATATCGTTTACGTCTATGTCTTTGAGTACTTTTACGATTTCGGTACCCACGCTGCTGGAAAAAATGGACATCTGATAATTTGTGTCGGCACGGTCTTTTTCGCGGCTTACTATGTCGTTTTTCTCAAGCTTTTTGAGTATTTCCTTTGCCTTTACCAGCACATTTTCCGGCAGTCCTGCAAGCGCTGCGACTTCTATACCAAAACTTTTGTTTGCGCTTCCGCGAAGCAGTTTGCGAACGAAAACTATGCTTCCGGCAAGCTCGCGAACGGTCATTTTGTAATTTTTAACGCCGTCGTACTTGCCTTCGAGTTCGGTCAATTCGTGATAATGCGTGGAAAAGAGCGTTTTTGCTTTGAGCGACGAAGACAGATAATCCACGATTGCCCACGCTATACTC
>CAKQJJ010000047.1 GCA_934247335.1 uncultured Clostridia bacterium
AACGATCGCTTTGATCTGATCGAGCGTAACGCTCAAAGCTTTTTCGTCGGTTTCCTCGTTGAGTTCTCTGTATGCCTCGGGAATGCCGGGATAAGTGCTTGCGGTGGTGTATTTGAGATATACTTTATCGCCCTTTATGTACAGCGCCGCTTCGAAATCTCCGTGCGACACGACGCCGCTTACTTCTTCGTTGGTTTCCTTTGCGGATTTGGTCATGTCGGCGGTAAGACCGAAATGAGCTTTAAGCGTGAACGCGCCGGCTGCGTCCTTTCCCGCGAACAGCTCGCCGTTTAACGTAGCTGCGAGATCGCACAGAACGTCAACCGATTGTTCTGCGCCTTCTACAAGCGCAACGTAGCTGGTTTCCAGTTCGGGAACGGCAACGCTTAAATTATCGATATTGAAATTAAAGCCCTCGCCTTCCTTTACGTCGGTTACCGACTTTGCAAAATTCTGCGTTTTCTGAGCGGTGGTAAGCGTTTCGCCGTTATTGTTGTTATCCGTATTGCATGCGGTAAAACCAACGGCACAAAACGCCAGAACCAAGCTTAACACAACGCAAAGTATGCTTCTTTTCGTTTTCATTTTTTTACTCCTTTTCTTGTATTTCCGAAGACTCTCTTTTTATTCGTCTGCGGATGTAAAGCCGCGCCGTCGCAACGTATGCGATTGCCTCGGCTATTTGCCCATATTATATCATCAACGCCGTTCGATGTCAATATTTTTCAACGTATTGCGGTGCGAAACCGCAGATATTACAGATTTTTCCCGTTTTGCGGGGCAAAAAGAACCTCGTGCCAGGCATATTTGCCAAATCCGTGCCAAGCGACGACGGCATTTTTTTCGCGGCTTATCGCAAGTCCTTGTCCGCGCATTCCGCCCTTGAACGCCCATCCGTTCTCGTTTGTAAAATCCAGTCCGTAGCCGTTTTCAAAGCACATATTTACCCACTTTTCCGAAACCACGCGCCTTCCGAACCAGTCGCCGCCGCGCAGGAAAAGCACGCCGAGTTTAACCATATCTTCGGTACAGAGGAACAGTCCCGTGCCGCCCATTGCGTACCCGTCCGGGCATACCGACCAGGCATACTGGCGAAAATCCATGATTTTCATAAGCGGTTCGCGGAGAAGTTCGCCCGTTTCGACGCCGGAAGCCTCAGCCACCATGCGTGAAGCAAGGTAAAAAACGTCGTCGGTATAGCAAAAATGTTCACCCGTTTTGCCGTCAATGCTTTGCGAAAACACTCTTTTTATATAATCGAACGTGCCGAATTCGCTTGCGTTTAAGCAATCGATATCGAGAATTCCGCTTGTCAATCCGCTGCGATGACGAAGAAGGTCGTGCAAAGTGACGTCGTTCCACTTTTTATCGTACTTTTCGGGCAGATATTTTTTGAGAACCTCGGTTACTTTGCTGTCCGGCGACAACAATCCTTTATCGAAACATATTCCGGCAGCCAGCGCGGTGAAAGTTTTGGAAACCGAATAGCACTGACAGCACGGGTTTGCGCCGTTTACTTCCGCTTTTTCGATATTTCCGTCCTTGTCTGCGGTTGCGACGAAATATACGTTTAAGCCGAGATTTTTAAGCGGCTGAACGAATTCGCTTGCTTTGTAATAATCCATATTCACCTCTTCAGTTTTTGGCTGCCTTGCCGTCCAGTTCGGCAAAACCTTCGGAAATCTTAAATTCGGGCGAAACGTCGCCGGCGCTGCCCACTACGCGCATAACCGAGCCGCTTTTCTTCAACGTAAGCGCCGTGCCGGACAGATATCCGTGCCGCTTGGTAACGCCCACGATTACGGGATAGTTATGCTCGAATTTATCGCCTTTGTCGCCCGAAACGGGAATATAGCGGATAGTGTGCGTGTGTCCGCAAATCATGAATTCAAAGCCCATGCGGTTTGCTTCCGCGCCCCACTTTTCGTAAAGGTCGGGCATAATGTCAAACTGACCGTACATTGCGCACTCGTGCATAAACGGAACGTGGCACACCGCAAATTTGAACGGCGCGTCTTTGAGCTTTAATTTTTTGAGATATTTAAGCTCGTCTTTACGGTACTGCTCGAAGAAATTGAGCGAGCGGTATTCGGGATGATTGTCGTATTTATCTTCGCCGCAATCGAATATTACGCCTCTGATCGGACCGGCTTCAAACTCGAAATACGCTCTTCCGTCGTCGGTTGCCATGTAGTCGGTTACCTTTTCGGCAAGCAGTCCGCGGGTATCGTGGTTGCCGCGTCCTACGAGAGAGGGAATTTCGCCCTTGGTGATGTCGCCGATAAGTTTGTTGAGTCTGCGCAGATTTTCGTAGCTGCTGCTTTCGCCGAAGTCGCCGTTGACTATGTAAAGGTCAAGCTTATCTCCGAAATACGACGAAACTTTTTCAGCACATTCCCAATTCGTGTGAATATCCGCGATATAAAACGCGTTAATATCGTCGGTTTTCTCGATGGGACGGAACGCATACGTTTTTTTAAGCAATTTGCCCACTTCGGGGAAATTGTTTTTGCGCTCTATCACCTTTTTGAAATAGACGGTGTAAGTTTTGTATTTGTCCAGAAGCTTTTGCGGAACTACGTATTTGTGAACCAACGTCACGCTGGGCATAATGCCCGAATGGTTTTCGTGGAAGGTTTGTCTGCCGACTTTGACGTAGCACACGCCTTCTTCCATTGTGTTGACAACTATTTCGTAGTTGTTTTTAATGAGCATCACGTTTGGATTGCAGTATAAAAAGTCCATTATTTTTCTCCTTGTACGGCTTTTTCTATATTGTACCATTTCGCAGGAAAAAAGTCCAATTTTTGAAGCGTTCCGGCAAAGATAAATTTTTTACAAAAAATTATCCCGTTTAATTTGTCGTGCGGCTGCAATATTTTTGAACGACTTTAACCGAAAAACGTAACGCCGGCACCGAAAGCCGTAATAAAACGCACGCAAATAGCGGATACAAAAAAATACGCAAGCCAAACGACCTGCGTATTTTTCGTAATTCATAATTAAAGCGATTATCTCTTGGAGAACTGAGGAGCGCGACGAGCTTTTTTCAAGCCGTACTTCTTTCTTTCCTTCATTCTCGGATCGCGGGTAAGGAAACCTGCTTTCTTGAGTTCTGCTTTGTAACCTGCGTCTGCTTCGATGAGCGCGCGTGCAATACCGTGACGGATTGCGCCTGCCTGACCGGTGTAGCCGCCGCCGCAAACGTTTACGTAAACGTCGAACTTATCGGCTGCGTTGACGAGATTTAAGGGCTGGTTGACGATGTATTTCATGGTATCGAGACCGAAATATTCGTCGAGGGTGCGTTTGTTTACGACAACGGAACCGCTGCCGGGAACGAGACGAACGCGGGCAACCGCTTTTTTACGTCTGCCGGTTCCCCAATATTGCAATTTTTTCTTCATAGCGGATTTTGCTGCCATATTAGTTGTACCTCTTTACCAGATTGAGCACTTCGGGCTTCTGAGCCGCATGCTCGTGTTCGGCGCCTTTGTAGATGCGCACTTTAGTAAGCATTTTTCTTCCCAGGCTGTTTTTGGGGAGCATGCCTTTGATAGCGATGTAAAGCGCGTCGTCGCTCTTTTCAGCCATCATCTTCTTGTACTGAATAGCTTTCAAGCCGCCCATATAGCCGGTGTGATATCTGTAATACTTCTTTTCGAGCTTCTTTCCGGTAAGATACATCTTATCGGTGTTGATAACGATAACGAAATCGCCTGCGTCAACGTTGGGGGTGAAGGTAGGCTTGTTTTTGCCTCTCAGAATTGCGGCAACCTGGCTTGCGACTCTACCGAGGGGCATGTCGCTTGCGTCTACCAAATACCACTTACGCTCGATATTGTTTTCGTTAGCCATAAATGTTTTCATGGTATTAACCTCATATTTAGTTATTAGCGCAGATCGCCGAAATTTCACGCTGACGGCTTTCCACTGCTATCACGGAGTTCGTTTTTCCTTATGCAGAGGGCTAATCGGCATACAAAAAAGAACGCACTCGCACGAATGCCTTAATATTTTACTACATAAGAAAATTTATGTCAAGCAATTTTCGGCGCTTGTCCGTGTTTTTTGGCGATTTTTTCACGATTTTTTGGCGGTAAGAGCGCATTATGCGACGACGAAACTTTTTCCGTCGTTTCCGCATACGGCTTTCTTCTCTTTCTTCCGGGATCTCTTCTTCCATCGTTTGATTAAAAGAAAAACGACGCCCGCACAAAACGAACGCCGTTTGTTTATCTTTAAGTTTTGATTACGCTTCCTTTTTCTTGGAGAAAAGGATGATTACGATAGCTGCGACTGCAACCAACGCGATGATGCCGATGGTCCAACCGACTGCTGCGCTGCAACCTGCTTTGTCTTCGCCGTCGGCAACCGAGATTTCGTACGTAGCGGTAGCGCCCTTGTAGGTTACGGTTACAGTAACCGCGTCGGCAACTGCGGAAGTATCGAAGCCGCTGATCATATCGGAAGTTACGGCAACGTTTTCTTCGATAACGGTTTTCTCGCCGTCTTTATCTGCGTGAGTGTAAGCCGTGAGAGTAAGTCCGCTTACGTCAACGCTGTCGCCCTTACGATAGGAAAGCTTTGCGTTTTCGGTGTTAAGCTTGATTTCGCCGACGTTGGACTTGGTTTCGGATTCGAGCTTCTGTCCGACGAAGAAAGGTTCGTCGCTGCCTTCGAGACCGTTGAGGTCGTAGAAGAACGTGTAGCCCGAATATTCGCCGTCTGCCTTTCCGAAGAACACGAGGTAATCTGCCTGAATGTCGGTCATGAAAGTAGCTTCGGTAACGTCGGAATAAACGGTTTTATCGTTTTCGCCGCTTATGTCGATCGAGTGCATATTGAGCGTGCTGTTTTCGGTCATGACGTAGAACAGCTTGTCGGTGGTGTGATTGACGAATTTCGCGCCGGAGCCGCTTGCAAGTACTTTAACGCTTCCGTCGGGAGCGTACAAAGTGAGGTCGTTGTTGGACGACGTGGTTGCGTTTGCGGCGGTGAGAACGACGTAAACCGCGTTGGTATTTACGCCGATACCGGGAACGAAGCAGTTGATTGCGGTTGCGGAAGAGATTGCCGAAGACGACAATACGGTTCCGTCGGACTCGAACGCACCTTCGTACTTCTCCTCTCCGTGCAGCTTTTTGAAAGATTCGCTGCCGTCTGCGAAGTAGTTGTACATATCGGTTGCGCGGATCTGCATAATTCCGCCGACGGTCATCTTATAGAGAAGCATTCCGCCCTGAACGTCGAGAAGCGCAGCGTCGCCGCCGTAGTTGAAAATGGTGTTTTCGCTTCCGTCCGGACGAACGAAAGACATAACCGAGTCGGTACGATAGTTGTCGATGTCGCTGCCCTTGGTTCCGTAGTAGATGAAATCGTATACGGTGTCGGTGGGAATATTGTAATAATATTCGCTCTTGACGGGCATAAGAACGTCGGTAACGTTTTCGGCGATTACGTTCTTTTCGGTGACGTCGCCGGTTTTTTCGTCGATGAGAACGCTCATGATCTTATCGCTGTCGCCGGTTTCGACGTAGTTGAGATAAATCTTATTGTTGTAGCAATAGAAACCGTAGGGCTTTGCGCTGTTTGCGCTTTCGCTTGCCAGAAGTTTCTGGGTTTCGCCGGTTGCAAGGCAAACGCGGTAGAACTCGTTGTGATCGGTCATAACGGTACCGGATTTGTTTTTCTGATTGCAGGGGCTTGCGAAATAAATGTATCCGTTGTACGCATACAGTCCGCCGTTTGCATAGCCGCTGGTTCCCACCGTCTTGGAAGAAATAAGCTCTACGTTTACGACGTTGATTTCTTTATTATTATAGGAAGTACCTTTTTCGGACACGAGGCGGATACCGCTCTGTTCGTCGCGTTCGATTTTAAACTTAGCCGTATTGCCGGTTTTGTAGTCGCCGTTTACGAGCTTGTCCCCGTCGATAATAACGCTGCCCTTGATATCGGTCATTTCGCCGGTGAGTTCGGCACGATAGAGAGCGCCCTTGATAACCTTGCCCGCAACGTTGTTGGTTGCGTCGGTATCTTCGTAGCCGCGCGTTCCGTTGATAAAGTACAGGTAGTTGCCGTACTGCACGACGCTGCCGCCGTTTCCGTTTATCGAATAGTTGAAGTTCTGCGTTTTGAAGTCGACTTTGTCAACCTTGGACGCGGTTCCGCAACCAGCAAGACCGAGTACGCATACGAGCGCAATGGCTATAATTGTTACGATTTTTTTCATCAATGCTGTTACTCCAAAAATTAAATCATTATCTATTATAACCAAATCGGCGACATAAGTCAACTGTTTTATGATTATCTATTTGAAATTAACTGCATTTTCGTATTTAAAATACCTTTTTCACGGACAATCGGACGAAAAAAGCGCCGTCACTCGGGCTTATCTAAAAAGGATTGCGCACGCTGTCGCCCGTACGCGCGTCCTGATATAAAAGCCACACGCCGTCGCCGTTCTCTTCTTCCGGGTCGAACGCCCACCACCTTGCTCCTTCGCCCAGTTCTTCGGGCGGAAGCGCGGCGTTTTTCCCCGGCAAGCCGTACGCAACGTAATCGGGGCGCGAACCTATAATTCCGACGACGTAATATCCGTTTTTTTCGTACGGAACTTTAACCCATTTCGTGTCCGGCATTTTGTTTTCCAGCACGGTCATGCGTTCGGCGGAAGCGAAAAGTTTTTGCATTTTTGGGCGGATCTCATCGTAAAAATCGGCGGCGAGCGGCACTATTTTTCTGCGACGGGCGGAAAGCGAAGCTTGCTTATTCTTTACGGAAATCGATTTCTTCTCTTCTTTGACTGCGGACTCGTTTTCAACGGTCGGCTTTGTTACCTCTGCGCCCGGAAAGTTTGCCGTGCGAACGCAATTCGCGCAAGCCCCGGCGCCGAGAACGTATTTTTTCTGCAACGCGAAAATTCCGCGTGATTTTTCCTGCGGCACAGCGTTTTCGCCGCACAGATAGGCGCGCGACATTGCCGAAAGCGTGCGATTTTCGGCTGCGTGATTTTGGTTGACCTGCTTACGGTTTAATCCGGGCATAACCGAATATTCCTCCGGGTAATAATTATTCTGAGCTATTGCTTCGTCGTCGTATTTTTCAGTCGCCACAGCCTTAGTTTCGCGGCGCGCGTTTTCAGCCTTATCGTTCTTTTTTTGCGGAAGGTCGTCTTTTTGCGGTACATACTTCATCACTCCGTCGGTCATATTTGCCTGCCACAGGCGTTTGGCGGACTTGGTTCCGTACAACACGGCTTTGCGCGAAGACGCGTCTATAACCATATAATGCGCGTTTACGCTCGGGGTGAAAGGCAGAACGAAAGTTTTTCCGTCTATCTGGCGGACAAACACGTTTTCGCCGTCGCGAACGGCAAGATACAGATTCTGATTTTCGTCCGGCTTCAATCCGCACCGCAACGTGCTTCCGTAGCTCGTCGTTTCTATCGTAACGCAACTTCGTCCTCTCTCTCCGGATAAAATAACGGGTATTTTTCTGTACTCCACCTCATCTCTCCTTGTCTGCGGCTTTATAAATTTATATGAACCGACGGGCGCAAAATTGCATACGACGATATTTTTTACGGCGTTTTGTAAACCTCGGACGGGCAATTTTCCGCATTTAACGTAAAAAAAAGAACGACAACGCGGTCGTTCCTTTCTCTTTTTATTCGGTTAAATACGATTACGCGCGATTTTATATCGGGGCGGTATTTTATAAATTTCCGTTTTCGCCCGAATACGGCTCGGTTTTCTTCTTTTTACCGATTGCGGCAAAAATCAGAAGCGCGACGAGCATGAGCGCGGGGAAAATTATTGCGGACAAAATGCCTTTTTTAAGGTCGTCGCCGCACGCGCCCGACACGAATCCCGCAAGCGTGGGACCGGCAGAACAGCCGATATCGCCGGCAAGCGCGAGAAGCGCAAACATGGAAGTTCCGCCCCACGGCATTTCCTTGGACGCCTTACTGTACGTTCCCGGCCACATAATGCCCACCGAGAAGCCGCAAAGAGCGCATCCCACAAGCCCTACGGCGGCGTTGTTCACAAGCGATATAAGCAAATACGAACACAGGCACAGGCAGGTGCTTACGGTCATAAACGCGCCGAGTTTCATTTTCTCGCCGAATTTTCCGAAGATAAGGCGGGATAAGCCCATCATAAAGGCAAACGTCATGGGTCCGAGAAGGTCGCCGAGCGTTTTGGAAACGTTAAGTCCGGTTTCGGCAAACGCGGAAGCCCACTGGCTTACCGCCTGTTCGCTGGCTCCGGCGCACACCATCATCAGCATGAACAGCCAGAAAGTTCCGCTTGTAAACAGTTTTTTCAAAGGCGTGGATTTTTGCTCATCTCCGCCGAGAGTATAGATAGGCACGACCGAGAACAAAAACACGTTGAAAACGGGGATAATTGCCCACAATAAAGCGAGAATACGCCATTTTTCGATGCCGAACAGTGCAAAAAACGCGGTGGAAACGAGAACTACGCCCACGTGTCCCCAACAGTAAAACGAATGCAGAAGGCTCATTGCCTTTTCCTTGTTTTCGGTGGGGCAGGCTTCCAC
>CAKQJJ010000048.1 GCA_934247335.1 uncultured Clostridia bacterium
TTTCGGCGGAGGGCAGAGTGGAAGGCGAAATTTTGTTTGCAGCGGAAGGCGAAGGCGGCTTCGGATACGATCCGCTGTTTTATTCTACCGAACTGAATAAAAGTTTCGGCACGGCGTCGTTCGACGAAAAAAATTCAGTAAGTCACCGCGCTCGCGCGTTTAAGCTGCTTTCGGAGAAACTATGAATTATCTGGTTGCCATTTCCGATTCGCACGGCAGAAGAGAAGAAATACGAAAACTGCTCCCCGTAATCAACGGAGCCGATATGTTTATTTTTCTCGGCGACTGCACTGGCGACATATATTCTTTAAAAAAAGAAATCACCGTTCCGATCGTTGCGGTAAACGGTAACTGCGACGGAATAAAAGCTTACGAAGACGAGGAAATCGTGTCGTGGCGCGGACATCGCATACTTGCCACGCACGGACACCGGTACGGCGTTAAAAGAGACTTGCTAAACATTACGTATGCGGCGAAAGAAAAGGAGTGCGATTGCGTTTTGTTCGGGCATACTCACGAGGCGATAGCGGAGGAAAACGACGGGGTTTTGCTCGTAAATCCGGGCAGCATTGCCGAACCGAGGTTTTCTTTACCCTCGTATTGTACGCTCACGGAAGAAAACGGAAAGATTTTTCCAAAAATTATTTATATTACGCCTTAAAATCGTTGACAAAAACAAAATATTGTGGTATTATTTTAAGGCATGTGTGGCGTATATCTGCGGGTGTAGCTCAATGGTAGAGTTCCAGCCTTCCAAGCTGGCTGCGTGGGTCCGATTCCCATCACCCGCTCCACTATATGCGCCAGTAGCTCAGCTGGATAGAGCAACGCCCTTCTAAGGCGTGGGTCAGGGGTTCGAATCCCTTCTGGCGCACCAGCAGAAATGCGTGGTGGGTATAGCTCAGTTGGTTAGAGCGCCAGGTTGTGGCCCTGGAGGTCAAGAGTTCGACTCTCTTTACTCACCCCATTACTTTTTTGTTGGGGTGTCGCCAAGCGGTAAGGCACGAGACTTTGACTTTCGCATTCGCAGGTCCGAATCCTGCCACCCCAGCCACTTGCAAATCTATATAATATTGGGGTGTCGCCAAGTGGTAAGGCATTGGACTCTGACTCCAACATCCCGTAGGTTCGAATCCTACCACCCCAGCCAATATTTGTGGTTCATTAGCTCAGCCGGTAGAGCACATGACTTTTAATCATGGTGTCCCGGGTTCGATTCCCGGATGAGCCACCAAACAACCGTTTTCTTTTTTAAGATAGCGGTTGTTTTTTATATTCAAACTCCACGAAAAGCGGGATTTTGCCGAAAACCGAGAAATCGATATTCAAACGGGAAAGCGGAGTCAAGAATGATTTCGATATCAAAAAGACAATTGAAAAAATTAAACTTGAATAAAATATAAAGGTCCGATCGGTTGAAATTTTCGCTCCGTCGGACGTTTTTTAGTTATGAGATAGGTTTGTTTGCGCCGGCACGACATTCGCGCGGAGAATAGCCGGTGGTTGAGTGAAATACTTTGCGGAAGTAAGCCGAAGAGGCAAAGCCGAGTTCGTACGCGATGGTTTCGATTGATTTATCGGTCTGAATAAGCATTTCCACGGCGTCTTTTATGCGAAGTTTGTTTTTGTATTCGATGGGGGAGCATTTGAAGTGTTTGGAGAAGAGGTGATACATTCGCGATTCGCTGACAAATCCGGCTTCGGCAATTTCCTTTCCTCCGATTTCTTCCTTATAATGCTTTTCGAGATACGCGACGCTTTTTTTAAGGCTTTCCGGCAGGTCGCCTTCTACGTTTTCGGCAATGTCCGGAATGCTGTCCGAAAACAGCGCGTAAAAAACCGACAACGCTTTCAGCATAAGCTGAGGAGTTATTTCTTCCTGCGGCAGATTGTGCACTTTATACAAAAACAAAAGGTCGTCAAGCGCCCGCTTTTTGTCCACGCATTCGATTGCGCTTATGTCGTACGAACGATCGAATTGGCGGTTGGAAACCTTTTTAAGGTCGAAATCCACGCTGTAAAACTCGGCGGTGGGATTGCCGTGCCACACCGAATAATATCTCAGTTCGGCAGGCATAAACAGGTAGTCGCCCGCTTTTGCCTCGAATTTATAAAGCGGCATGTTGAAAGTAACCGAGCCTTCGGTTATGTAAAAAAGGCTTGAATGTTTTTTTCCCTTGGTTGCGTCCCAGTAGCAATAGTTGCCGTGACAAATGTGATAGGAGTACATATAGCTTATTCCGAACTGAGCCCAAAAGTTTTCGTTTTTCTCGGTTATTAGCAAATTTGCCATAATATTTCCTCGATTGTAGCAGAATAGTTTCGTTTTTAAGCAGTATACCATATTGAAAAGCAAATAGTCAAGCGATATAATATAATCATAGTCTGAAAATGTTTTTAAATCGGAGGAGTAAAAAGGAATGAAGAAAAGTCGCTTGATCGCGTTGATCGTTATGCTTTGTCTCGGATTAAGCTTGTCTGCGGCATGCAATCGCAATACGTGCAGATACGAGGAAAAAACGGTTGCCGCAACCTGTACCCGCGACGGGTACACGGCAAAAATTTGCGTTGACTGCGGAGAGGAACTTAGCGGCAGTCGCGTCGTTTTGCCGGCGCTCGGGCACAGTTTGTCGGAAGTCGAAGGAAAAGAAGCCACGTGTTCGTCGGACGGATATACGGCTCACAAAAAGTGCTCGCGCTGCGACTATGCCGAAGGTTACGCCGTGCTTAAAGCCGAACATACATATGAGTACGTAGACGGTAAAGCCGCAACCTGTACGGAAGACGGCTATTCGGCACATAAAAAATGTTCGGTTTGCGGGTTTACTTTACATAAAACCGAAATAAAAGCGGCGCACAAATTTTATTTCGTTTCGGGTAAAAACGCCACTTGTACCGAAGACGGCTATTCCGCTCACGAAAAGTGTTCGGTTTGCGGCTTTGAAGAGAACAAGGAAATTATTCCGGCGGGTCACACGTTTGCAGATGTAAAAGGCAAAAACGCCACTTGCACCGAAAACGGCTGTTCCGATTACAAAAAATGCACGGTGTGCGGCGTAGAAACAGATAAAAATATCATTCCCGCAAGCCATTCGTTTATTGCGATTTCCGGTAAAAGCGCAACCTGCCGCGAGGACGGTTATAGCGCATACGAAAAATGCGAAATTTGCGGCTTCGAGCAGGGAAAAACGATAGAAAAAGCTCGTCATACCTTTGTCGAAGTTGAGGCAAAAGACGCTACTTGCACGACGAGCGGATACACCGCGCACGAGCAATGTTCCGAATGCGGAGTTACCGTAAACAAAATCATTATTCCCGCCGGGCATAAATTTACGGAAGTCGAGGCAAAAGCCGCAACGTGTACGTCGGACGGATATACCCGCCACGAAGAGTGTTCGGTGTGCGGTATGACGAAAAACAAGACGGTTATAAAAGCTCACCATTCGTTTGTAACCGTGCCGGAAAAGAATGCAACCTGCGCCGAACCCGGCAATAACAGCTACGAAAAATGTTCGCTTTGCGGCGAGGAAAGAAACAAGCAAATACTCACTGCGCCGCACGCTTTCGCCTGGATTGCGGCAAAGAACGCAACCTGCACCGAAGACGGATATTCGGCGTATAGAAAATGCAAAGTATGCGGAACCGAAACGGACAAAACGATTATTAAAGCCGGTCACGAAATGGCGGATAAACCCGGTCGTGACGCGACTTGCACCGAAGACGGATTTACTCCGTATAAAAAATGTCTGGTTTGCGGCATCGTTGTCGGAAAAGAAACGATAAAGGCGGCGCATAACTACGTCGTTGTTCCGGCAAAGGAAGCGACCTGCACGGAAGACGGATATACCGAATACGAAAAATGCGCTCGTTGCGGTCGGGAAGAAAATAAAACTTTCGTTAAAGCCGCGCACGAGTTTATTGCCGTTTCTATGAAAGAAGCCACTTGTACAGAAGACGGCTATACTGCTCACGAGCTGTGCACTAAATGCGGCTATACGATAGGAAAAGACGTGATTAAAGCAAGCCATGACTTCGTTACCGTTCCCGCAAAAGGCGCCACGTGCGCCGAACCGGGGTACAATCGTCATCTTAAATGTTCCAAGTGCGGACAAACAGAAGGAAAAATCGAAATAAAAGCCGCGCACAAATTTTTGATGATAAAAGAAAAATTGCCCGATTGTACGACGGGCGGTTATTCCGAATACAAAAAATGCTCGGTTTGCGGTTTTGAAGAAGAAAAGGTTACTCTCGATGCGCTCGGACATTCGTTTGGCACGTTCGTCGTTAAGGACGAGGCTACCTGTACGCGCAACGAGACCGAGCAGGCGGAGTGCTCGCGTTGCGGATACGTCGAAGTGCGGGAGGTGGAAAACAGCAAACTTCCGCATAAATACGTTAAAAAAGCCGAATTTGACGAAAACGGCATGAAGGCGTACGTCTGCGACGTTTGCTCGTATAAGGATATGCGTAAGCCGGTGCGAGTAATAGTGCTGTCCGGACAGTCCAACGCGGTGGGATATTCGGTTTCAAAGTATCTTAAAAGCGCCGGCAGTACGATAGACGCGGCAAGATACGATAAATTCAGAAACGGATTCGACAACGTTTATATCCGCTATAACAACAACGACGGCGCTTCCGACGATTACAAACACACGACGAGCGGCGATAAATTCGTAAACGTAAAACTCGGGCAGGGCGTGGGACTGCAAAATCCCGCCCAGTATCCGGACGGAGCGTTCGGAGCCGAGATCGGAATGGCGGAACTTTGGGAACAAATTTATCCGGGCGAAGCTTTGTACGTAATCAAATACGCGTACGGCGGAACTTCGATTTACAACGAATGGTGCTCGCCTTCCGCCGCGGCTAACGAGGGCAGAGAAACCGGCGTGCAGTACGCAAAAATGGCGGATTACGTCCGCACGAGCATTGCTATTCTTGAACAAATGAATCTGGCGCCCGAGCTTGAAGCTTTCGTGTGGATGCAGGGCGAAAGCGATTCAACGCACTATTTTACTTATTATAATCGTTACGACAGCTTCGTTACCGACGTGCGTGCCGAATTCGACGACTACGAAACCGAAAAGGGACTGGCGTTTATCGACGGCGGAATATCCGAACATTGGTCTGGTTACGAGAAAATCAACGACGTAAAGAACGATTACTCGCAAGCTTTCAATCGAAATTATTTTGTCGATACGATTGCCGCCGGACTGACGTTTGACAAGGATAATAACGATTACGCTCATTTCGACGCGGAGCCGATGATAACGCTCGGAAATTTGTTCGGGCAAAAGTTTATCGAAAGTCTGGAAAACGACGAAATTCTGACGCGCAATAATCTCGTTTCAGACGGGGTAAGCGCTTCCGAAAAATTCGCGGGCTACGGAACCGAGGGCGACCCGTATCTGCTTGCGTGTGCCGACGACTGGATGTTGCTTGCAAATAAAATAAGCTCGGGCGAGAGCTTTGCCGGTAAATTTTTCAAGGTTACCGAAAACGTAAAACTTACTCATCCGTCGTTTAATCCGATAGGCGTCGGAGAATTCAATTACGACGAAAACGGCGTTAAAAACGAAGGCGCGTTTTTCGCGAACGGCGAAGAAAAACTGTTTGCCGGACACCTGAACGGAAACGGCAAGCAAGTGAAAATTCGTTTCTGCCGCAGCGAGCGCGCAGTGGGACTGTTCAGAGGAATCGCGCCCGGCGGCGTAATCGAAAATCTTACGGTTTACGGCGACGTGTACGTTACCGACGGCGCTAAATGGATTGCCTCGGCACTGGCGGCTTACAACGGCGGAACTATCGAAAATTGCGTAAATTACGCCTCGATTACAGCGTTTTCGCGCCAGGCGGGTATTGCCGCAAGAAACGTCGGAACTGTTAAAAATTGCGTAAATTACGGCGAAATTAAGTGTAATTCAAACGATTGCCGGGTTGGCGGAATCGTGGGTGAAGCTACGAAGGGTTCGCTCGTCGAAAACTGCGTCAACAACGCAAGCGTTACCGGCAAACTCTACGTCGGCGGCGTCGTCGGAGTAAGCAAGTACGGAACGATCGTAAGTTGCGATAACATAGGAAAAGTGTCCGGCAATCGTTTCGTTTCGGGAATATGCTCGTATATGACTGCAAACAAGCTTTCGGATTGCGAAAACCGCGGCGACGTCGTGTGCCTCGGCGCGCTTCCCGCTGCAAACGCCGAGCATCAGTGCATCGCAGGCGTGTGCGCATATGCCGAAGCTTCGTCCACGATAGAAAAATGCAACAACTATGCAACGATTACGGGTGAAAAGATGGTGTTTATCGCGGGCGGTATCGCTGCGCACGTTAAAAATACTTCGATTAAAGAATGCTCTAATTTCGGCGACGTAATAAGCGCCGACGACGCTCTCGGAAACGACAAACGCGGCTATATTGCGGGCGTTGTCGGTTGGGCGGAAAGTTCGTCTGCCGTGTACGACTGCAAAAACGAAGGCTTAATTAAAAACGTATTTTTCAGAAGCGGCGGCGTGGCAGGATATCTTAACGCGTCCACGGCTGATAAACTCGTAAACGGAAAACCGGGCGACGAAAACGCCGGCAGAATAGTTTTCTCTTCGGTTAAATCCAACTGTTGCCGTAACGGCGGAGTGGTAGGCGAGCTTAAATCTTCTACGCTCGGCAGCGAAAACGGAACGGGAACAAGCAATTTCAGTTACGGCTTTATAGAAAATATGCACATGTGGAACGGTTGCGTAGTGGGCGTTGCGGACAATTCTTCGATTTACGGCTGCGAAAACCGCGGAAGTTACACGTATAAAACCGGTACATACGACGTCGGCGGGATACTTGGACACGTGATAGACAAGACGTTCGTAAAAATCGGTCGTTGCGTCAATTACGGCGCGTGCGACGGTAAATACAACGTCGGCGGAATAGTGGGTTATGCGCTTTCTACCACGACGATAAGTAATTGCGAAAACTACGGCGAGGTAACTTCGCTCGATTCGGGCAAATGCTCGGGAATAAGCGGCAACAAAGCCGGCACGATTGCCGATTGCACCGACCATGCCGCATAAAAAAACGGCTGATCGTCGGAGCCGAAAAAACTAAGACTCCGATTATCGGGCTTTGCCGCGCGGTTACGGCTTGAATATCTTTAAAATGAAAACGCACTTTCCCAAAACCGTTAAAAGGCGGGAGAGTGCGTTTTTTGTTGCGATTAAAATTCTTGTTTGGAGGTTCTGAAAATCGGTGAGTTAAAAATATCGTCAATCGAAAGATTCTATATCGATGCCGAAATTATCGTAAACGAATTTTCTTCTGTCTGCTTTTTCCGAAATGAATTCGAGATAATCGCACAGCGTTTTTGCCATTTCCATTTTTTCGCTTTTCGTTGCCGATTTGTATTTTTCAAAAAAGTTTTCGGGAAGAGCCGCAACCAGCCTGGCGCGTTGCGATGACGTAAATCTGATCATATTGTGCCTCCGTTTGATATTATAATTATACAATAGCAAAGCGAAAAAGTCAACAAATAAACATATATTGCGACTAATGCCGCGAAAAACTTGACTGAATTGCGCAATAGTGGTATTATATTCGTATGGAATCACAAATGACAAACGCGGTAAAACCGCAATATTCGGAGATGGGCGAATGCTGGTCGTACGACGAATTGAAATCTTATTTTGACGAAATCGTCGAATGTCCGTTTCATATCGCCGCATGCACTTTTTTGAGTAACGTAGAAGGTCTCGGAGATTATTTCGACGAACATCCGTTTTTCGATTTTCAGGCATATCTGATCATTGCTGTTTTCGGAATAAATGAAGGTTTCGTGTTTTCGCCCGAAACGGAAGAGTTCGAGCGTCTCAAAGCCGACGCCGAATATTTTTTAAGCGGAAAATGCGACTCCTGGACCATGGATAAAGCCGATCTTACCGCCATGAAAAGCGACTGCAAAAAAGTTTGGGAAGTTTATTTTAAGGAGAACTGAGATGAAAGGAGTTGTTACGTTCGGCGAGCTTATGATGCGTTTGACTCCGCCCGGCTTTGAGAGATTTACGCAGTGCGATAAATGGTGCATAACCTACGGCGGGGCCGAAGCAAACGTTTCCGTCGCTTTGTCCGCATGGGGCGATAAATCCGCATTCGTAAGCAAAATGCCGGCAAACGAAATAGGGCAGGCGGCTGTAAATTCGCTTAAAAAACAGGGCGTTTGCACCGATTATGTCGTGCGCGGCGGAGATCGCCTGGGCGTATACTACCTTGAAAAGGGCGCCGGTTACCGCCCGTCCAAGGTTATTTACGACAGAAAAAACAGCGCCTTCGCACTGTCTTCATCGGATGAGTACGACTGGAACGAAATATTCCGTTCTTACGATTGGCTGCACGTCACCGGAATTACTCCCGCGCTCGGGAAAAACACGGAAAACGCCGTTTTTGACGCGCTTGAAGCAGCAAAGAAAAACGGTGCGACCGTTTCTTTCGACGTAAATTATCGCAGCAAGCTTTGGAGTAAGGAAGCAGCAGGCGAAGTAGTCCGTAAAATTTTGCCGTACGTCGACGTTATTATCGCCAACGAAAATC
>CAKQJJ010000049.1 GCA_934247335.1 uncultured Clostridia bacterium
CCTTGCTATGCTTTCGCCGTAGCCGTTGCTGTCCTTGAACGGCTCGGAAAAATGTTTGGACACGAGCAGCGCGAAGTTGGTGTTGTCGGTTTTCTTTTCTTCGCCCTCGTAGCTGTGACCGTTGACGGTGATAATGCCGTTGGTGTTTTCGTTTACAACTATTCCGCGCGGATTCATGCAGAACGTGCGCACGTTGTCCTCGAATTTCTCGGTACGATAGACGATTTTGCTTTCGTACAGTTCGTTGGTGAGATCCTCGAAAATTTCGGCTTTAAGCTCGACGCGCACGCCGATGTCCACACGATTGGACATGGTGGGGATATCCATTTCTCGGCACACTTCTTCCATCCACTTGCTGCCGCTTCTTCCCACCGACACGATGCAGTCGCGGCAGGTGTATTCCTTGTCGGCTACGACGGTGAACGTGCCGTCCTCGTTGCGCTTTATCGCCTTTACGGGCGTGTTGAAATGAAACTCTATCTTGTCTTTAAGTTCGTTGTACATATTTTCAAGCACGATATAGTTTATATCGGTGCCGAGGTGACGAACCTTTGCGTTGAGAAGATGAAGCTTGTTCTGCAAACAGATTTTTCCGAAACGCGAACCTGCCGTGGAATACAGTTTGGTTGCGTGACCGCCGTATTTTACGTTTACTTCGTCCACGTATTCCATAAGTTCAAGCGCTTTCTGTTTGCCGATATGCTCGTACAGATTGCCGCCGAAATCGTTGGTAATGTTGTATTTACCGTCGGAAAAAGCACCCGCTCCGCCGAAGCCGGACATAATGGAACAGGTTTTGCACTTTATGCAGCTTTTAACCTTTTTGCCGTCGATGGGGCATTTGCGCTTGCTGAGCATGTTTCCGCACTCGAAAACGGCAACTTTTTTGCCGCTGTCGCGCAGTTCAAACGCCGAGAAAATTCCTCCCGGACCCGCTCCGATTATTATTACGTCGTAATTCATAAGTACTCCTTCCGAGGCGGCTTTTCAAAATAAGCCGGTCTCTTTTTTATCGTCCGCAGATATGATAACAGATATACCGCGTTTTGTCAATTAAAAAGCGCTATTTCGCCGATTAGCACCGATTTTTACAATTTTCGGCACTCGTTTTTCACAAAAAATCTCACACGAAAGAATAGTCGAATTCGACCACGGGATTGAGCGTGGGGTCGAACTCGCGCAATTTTTCGGCAATCAGCGAGCGCACTTCCTTTTCGCTTAATTTGCTTTCGCGCGTCATAACGACGTCGAAAATGAGATTGGCGTGCGACTTGCCGTCCACTATGCGGAAATCGTGCAACGCGAAGTCGGGATCTATCGACTTTACTATTTTCGTACATTCGGCTTTAAGCATATTTACTCTTTCGCTGGTGGTGACGACCGGGTCCATGTGGATGGTTGCAAGGCAGTTGTAGTTTTCGGCAAGACCGCGCTCTATATTGTCCACGATTTCGTGGAGCTCCACCATGTTGCCTTCCGCAGGCACTTCGACGTGCACGGTTATCATCTTTCTTCCCGGACCGTAATCGTGAACGACGAGATCGTGAACGCCCACTATCTGCTTGTCGTAACCGCTGACGTAATCGGCGATTTCCTTGACGAGAACTGGGTCGGGCGCTTTTCCGAGCAGCAGGTCGAGAATGCTGCGTATCGACTGAACGCCGGTGTATCCGATGAACAGCGACACGACTATGCCGGCGATTGCGTCCACGGGAACGTTTTTAACTACGTTTGACAGAATACAGCAAACGAGAACCACGGAGGTTGAAACGCAGTCGGACAGGCTGTCCATTTCAGTGGCCTGCATTGCAACCGAATTTATTTTTTTGCCGCAATAGCGGTTGAACATCGCCATCCAGAATTTTACCAGTATGGACGCGCCCAGAACGCATATCGTAACTATGCGCACGACGCCGTTTTCGTACGACGGAGTCGTGCCGTTTACTATGTTGGTAATCGATTCGCTTAAAAGCTCGAACGCGACGAACAGAATGATAACCGACACGAAGAGCCCTGCAAAATATTCCATTCTTCCGTGTCCGAACGGGTGTTCTTTGTCCGGCTTTTTTGCCGACAGCTTAAAACCGATAAGCGTGATAAGCGACGACGCTCCGTCCGACAGGTTGTTTATACCGTCGGATACTACCGATATCGCGCCGGTAAGCGTACCCACTATTATTTTGCTTGCACAAAGCAGCGCGTTCAATATAAGCCCGACTATTCCCGAAAGCCGCCCGTATTTTTCGCGGACGCGCGGATCGGACACGTTGTCGTAGTCTTTTATAAATATTTTCGTAAGAAATCTGAACATTTTTTACTCCCGTCATATGCGCATATGGCGAATACTGCCGTTTTCGGCGTATTTCAGAACAAGTCCGAAAACACTTCGGCTTTGCTTATTTTCATAACGCGGGCAACAAACTTATCGCCCGTTTTTGGAAAAATTCTCGCCAGAAAATTCATTCCGTGCGCATCGAATCCGGTTACTTTTTTGCGTTTTTTGCGATAAATCGCGCGGCAGATCTTTTTTGCCGTTTTCATGGGCGACGCCGCTATTTTGTCCACTCCGCTCTTTTTAACGCGGTCGTCGCCGCGGAACAAATCGCTCATGGTAACGCCCGGATACGCAATTCCAACGTAAAGCTTGCCGTTGTTTTCCAGCGACATGCACTCTACGTAGCCTTTAAGCGCGTTTTTTGCGGCGGTATACGGAGCGGTGCCGGCAACCGGGCAAAGCGCCGCGCTGCTGCACACGAAATACACGCCGGGAGCCGAACTCTTTTTCAAAAGCGGCATAAGCTCCTCGGTTGAATAAACGCTTGCATAAAAATTGACGTCCATAACTTTTTTGAACTGCTCGGAGTCGATATCCGTCGTTTTTGAAAATCGCGGAAACACGCCCGCGTTGTTTATTATAAGGTCGGGAATAACGCCGGTTTTTTCAAGTTTTTCGCCGAAATCATGCCAGTTTTCGCGCGCCGAAACGTCAAACGCCTCGTACGAGAAATTGTCGCCCAGCTTTTGCTTTACGGCGGCAAGCTTTTGCTCGTTTCTGCCTATTCCGATGACGCGCGCGCCGTATTTATTTACGAGCAGCTCGGCGATACACGCGCCTATTCCGCCCGAAGCGCCGCTAAGCACTACGGTTTTGCCTTTTAAGGGATATTTTGCCATATCTGATCACCTATTTTCCGAAGATAACGCGTTCGTTGTCGAACATTTTGGTAAGTCCCCACGCGGCAAGCACGGTATATGCAAGATTTGCAAGAACGGTAATCAGAATATCGACGAAGTTAGCCGAGAACGAGAATATCGCGCCCATACATTGCAGCGAATTGAAAAACGGGATAATGTAGTAAAACGGCGAATCGGGGAATTCAAACATGTTGAAAAAGCTTATTCCTATCAGTATGAACATTAGCGGCGACGAAAGCGAAGCGGCTTCCTTCACCGTCTTTGCCATAGCCGAGATAAGCGACAGCGCAGCTACGATCAGCAGCACGGCAGAGGCGATTACGAGCAGCAGCAGGAAAATATCGCCAACCGTGTACGAAAGGTTCAGCTCTCCCAGCGCACCGCCGGTGAGGTTGGGAAGCGACAGGGCAACGCCCAGCGTACTTCCTATTCCGCCCAGCAGGGAGATTACCGACAAGGCGAGTATTTTGCCCATGGCGATACCGCCTCGGCTTGCGGGCGTAACCAGAAGCGCCGCAATGGTGCCGCGTTCCTTTTCGCCGGCAATGGATTCGGGCGTGACGTTCACCGCGCCGGTAAACAGCATTATCATAAGAAGCATCGGCAAGAACGACGCCAAAATTTTGCCCAGCACGTTTTTCTCGTCGGCAAGGTCGTATTTGTCGCCGCCGGCGTTGACGTCGAAGAGATTGCTCTTTTCGGTTTCAAATTTATCGAGCGCGGAACAAAGAAGCTCGTACGCCTTTGACGATTCGGTTTTTTCGTTGTTGTAATATATGGCGATTTGCGGAGCTTGCTTGCTCTTATCGCCCAGACTTTCCATAAAATCTTTCGGGAATATTATCACCGCGTCGATATTTTCGGCTTTTACGTCGGCTTTAAGGCTTTCGACGTCGCTCTCTTCGGCGGAAGAAAACTCGATGTCGGGCGAAAAGTACGAGCGTATTTCTTCGGGAAAACCTATCGCCGCCACCTTGTAGCGATAGTCCTTGTCGGGGGTAAACGCGCCGGAAATAAACATGCCCATAATCGTGTACATGACGAAGATCAGCAGTCCTGGCAGAACTATCGTGCCGAGGCAAAGCCGTTTGTCGCCGAAAAATCTTTTCATTTCCTTTTTGAAAACGGTGATTGCGGCTTTGAATTTCATTGCGCTTTACCTCCCGTATAATGGTTGTACAAATCGAAAAAGGCGTCCTCGGCGTTTTTGTCGCCGCACACTTCGCGGTATGTGCCGTTTGCAATCATCTTGCCGTCGGCGATTACGCCCACTCTGTCGCAGATTTTATCGACGAGGCTGAAAATATGCGTGGACACGATTACCGTTTTGCCCCTGTTTTTAAGTTCGAGAAGATAGTCGGTAACCGTTTTCGCGGTTAAAACGTCCAGTCCGTTTGTGGGTTCGTCGAAAATAATTACGTCCGGATCGTGAACCAGCGAAATTACCAGCGAAGCCTTTTGCTTCATTCCGGTGGAAAGATTGCCCACCTTCACGCCGGCAAAATCGTTTATTCCGAACACGTCGAAAAGCTCCTTTTTGCGCTTGTCGCTCGTTTGTTTGTCCACGCCGCGCAGTTCGGCAAAGAAATCGAACAGATAATCGGGCGTGAAAAAGTCTTCGAGCTTCAATTCGCTTGTGAGAAAAGCTATGTTCGAGCGAACTTTTTCGGGATTTAGCAGAACGCTGTCGCCCAGCACCTGCGCGTCGCCGCCGTCGGGCTTTATAAGCGTGGACAAAATGCGCAGCGTCGTGGTTTTGCCCGCTCCGTTTGCGCCCAGCAGTCCGAAAATTTCGCCCGAATACGCCGAAAACGACAGATTGTTCACCGCGACGACGAAATCACGACTGTCGCCCGAAAGTTTTTTCTGCCGTCGGCTTAGCTTGAATTTTTTGTACAGTTTGTCAACCTTGACGGTTTCGCGCTTTACTATATTCTCTTCCATATAATTCCCCGGGCGTAACCTGCCCCGTAAACGCAAAACAGACGGGTTGTGTGCCGTCTGTTTGTCGC
The DNA here is from genome assembly GCA_934247335.1 of uncultured Clostridia bacterium. GTDB lineage: Bacteria > Bacillota > Clostridia > Christensenellales > Pumilibacteraceae > Neoclostridium. The sequence continues at coordinate 5,208 of CAKQJJ010000049.1, forward strand.
TTGCGAAATTTCCGCCGAAAACTGCGGATTCTCCGCTTTGAATTTAATTATTATTCGTTTTTGGTTTGCTTTTCTTCGGCAGGAGCGGCGTTCGTGCCGGTAGCCAGTTTACCCGCTATCGCGCCCGAAATAAGCGCGCCGAGGTCGATACCGGTGGACTCTTTCATTCCGTCCATAACCTGACCCGCGCCCTGCATTACGTCTTTTATAAGCTTGGTGGAATTGCCGTCGCCGTACATGACGATCTTGTCGGTCTGAGCAAGCGGCAACGCTGCGGACTTGACCACTTCGGGCAACGCGCGCAGGTACATTTCGATGACCGACGCTTCGCCCATTTTCTTCTGAGCTTCGGCTTTCTGCTCGATTGCGGCAGCTTCCGCCTCGCCCTTGGCTTTTATACCGGCAGCTTCCTGCTCCATTGCGTAACGCTCGGCTTCCGCGGCGGCTTTCTTTGCCTCCGCTTCCTGCATAACGTCGTACTTCTTTGCTTCCGCGGCTTTGATCTGCTCGAATTTCTGCGCTTCCGCGATTTTCTGACGGCGGATAAGCTCGGCTTCCGCGGCTTTTTCGGCTTTATAAAGCTCGGCGTCGGCTTGCTTTCTTATCTCTGCGTCAAGCTGTCTTTCCTTGATTGCGATTTCGCGCTCGGCGATTTCGGCTTCCTTTTCCTTCTTTGCGATATTAGCGTTTGCGGCAGTGATTTCTATGGTTTTACGCTGCGTTTCCTGCTGAATGGAATACGCCGCGTCCGCTTCCGCGCGTTTGTTGTCCGCCTTTATCTGCATTTCCGCCTTCTGAACGTTGAGTTCGGCGTTCTGCTCGGCGATCTTTTTCTGAGTTTCGACCTTTACCGCATTTGCCTCTTCTTCGGCGTGAGCGGTTGCGATTGCGATGTCGCGCTGAGCGTTTGCCTTTGCGATCTGCGCGTTTTTGCGGATCTGCTCCACGTTGTCGATACCCATGTTTTCGATGGTTCCGGCATTGTCCTTAAAGTTCTGAATATTGAAGTTTACCACTTCGATACCCAGTTTTTCCATATCCGGAACGACGTTTTCGGTTATTTTCTTGGCAACGCCCTGACGGTCCTGAACCATTTCTTTCAGTCCCACCGAACCGACTATTTCACGCATGTTACCTTCCAGCACCTGCGTGACGAGGCTTACAAGCTCGTTCTGGCTCTTGCCGAGCAACGCTTCCGCCGCACGGTTGAGAAGAACGGGATCGGACGATATTTTGATGTTGGCAACGCCGTCCACGTTTACGTTGATAAACTCGTTGGTGGGCACCGCTTCGCTGGTTTTTACGTCCACCTGCATTACTTTAAGCGACAATTTGTCCACGCGCTCGAAGAACAACAGCCTCCATCCCGCTTTACCTATCAGAATTCTGCGCTTTCCTCTGCCGGAAATTATGTACGCGGTATCCGGCGGAGCTTTCATGTATCCGCCGATAAAGAATATCAGCGCGATTATAAGCACTATAATCCCTAGCAATATTGCCGGGAATACCCATGCCGCCGCAGATAATATTGTGTTTGTCATATCGGTTTCCTCCTGCATTAAAGAGTGCCGGGTTATTTTTTCGCCCGAGCTTTACGATTATTATACAGTACGCAAGCGCTTTTGTCAAGCTCTTCGCGTTTTTTCGCAGTAAATGTGTTTCAGAGGAAAATTTTGGATGCGGAAAACGGCAAATATCATCGAACAAGGCAACCATGCGGAATTACTTGCAAAAGGCAGTGCTTACGCCGCGTTGTATAACAGCCAGTTTGAAACGGTAGAAATCTTTTATAATTTTGTCGGAACAATCGTCCTCTCTGTATTGGCGCCAAGCTATTTGCGAATATGATTGAATCCGACGCAAGAGAAAAGGCGCGGCATCACGCCACGCCTCAATCTCAAATATGCACCCCACTGAAAAATCTCTACGGAAAGACAATTAATCTCTCGGTTCGTTCAGTCTTATCCATGCGACTTTTGTATTTTTTCGTTTTATATTATTTTTCAAACGCCTTATCGGCGCTTCAATTTCAGTCTTTTATTCCCTTTGAAAGCAAAAATCCGAATTTCATATTTTCGCTCACTATCCGGAATCCCGTAAATTCCATCATTTTTCTCGTAAAAGTCCTGACGTTCAAGCAGGCAGCACTCAACCTCATACTGCGGTCCAGACAACCGTTATTATGATTCAGTTGACTATTGATTCGCCTGTATGCGTTTTTCCTCGCCATTTCTTTCACGGTTTGCTCAGTTACCTCTTCGGCTATCTGGGCAAAAGTGCGCCCGCTCGGTCGCATCCCCATCGATATCATAAGTAGCTTTACTCTTGCCTTTACTTCTCTTTCACTCATATTCTTTCTCCTAAGTATATATTTTTAATATTTCATTTGGGGCGATTTTGTATAAACTCCGCCCGTTAAAATATCCTATGTTACAAGTAATTATATCACACTTCTTTCCCCGTTAAAACGCCGTATAATTGCCGAAAATTATAGCATATCAAAAGTTATCCACCGACTAACTATTGTTTTTAATCGTTTAATAACCATGCACGAGACTATTATATCACTCTCGATATACGATGTCAAGCGTATTTATATATTTTTATCCGACATTTTTAAATAATTTCAAGATTTTTTAGGCAAAATTTAGACATATGTTAACCATCATACCAAATCATACGCGTTACGACGAAATGCGACAAGAAGGGAAATTGTGTTTATGCGTTTTTTTGAGGGATAAACGTCCGCGGTTACCCGGATAAATTACGGCGGGAGCAAGCCCCCGCCCTACGGGATAATGTTGTTATTGGGAAAACAAAATTTGTTTTCCGATTTGTAGGGGAGGGGTTCCCCCTCCCGCCACCGTTTTTATGTTATTTTTCGCGGGCGAACTCAGTTCGCCCCTACCGTACGCACCAATCCGTAGGGGAGCCCTGTGGTCTCCCGTTTTTTAATTGTAGGGACAGACGTCCTCGGCTGTCCGATTGTGGTTTTAAGCAAAAGCAAGTGATATTTATAAATAGGATAATTTCGTTTTGTCACGCACTTTTTGCTTCTCTCATAGAACGGGAGCAAGCCCCCGCCGTAATTCTATTCGGACAGCCGAGGACGTCTGTCCCTACAATAAAAAATACCTTGTTTACCGAATAATAACCTTATTCCGTAGGGCGG
>CAKQJJ010000050.1 GCA_934247335.1 uncultured Clostridia bacterium
GACCAGAATCACGTCGCGCATATCGACAAAACCAAGTGCAAAGAGTGTGGAGCATGCTCCAAAGTCTGCCCGTACAGCGCTATTCACAACTACAAACGCCCCTGCGAAACCGCTTGTAAAGTTAAGGCAATCTCCATGGGTGCCGAAAAACAGGCTTCTATCGACAATAATAAGTGTATTTCCTGCGGCGCGTGCGTATATCAGTGCCCGTTCGGAGCTATCAGCGACAAATCGTATATCTTAAACGTAATCGACATGCTCAAAAAGAGCAAAGAGGACGATAAAATCAAGGTGTACGCCGTCGTCGCTCCGTCCATTTCCAGCCAGTTTACCTATGCGAAACTCGGACAGGTTATCACCGGACTTAAAGAACTGGGCTTCCACACCGTAATCGAGGCTGCTCTCGGCGCGGATATGGTGGCTCAGGCGGAGAGTAAAGAACTGGTGGAAAAGGGCTTCCTCACAAGCTCGTGCTGCCCGGCGTTCGTCGATTTCATCGAGAAAAACTATCCCTCGCTCAAACAGTTCGTGTCGCACAACCTTTCGCCTATGGCAACCATCGCCAAGTATATCAAGGAACACGAGGAAGGCTCGAAGATCGTTTTCATCGGACCGTGCACCGCAAAGAAAATGGAAGTCCGCAAGGAAGAAGTCAAAAAGTACGTGGATGAAGTTATCACGTTCGAGGAATTGCAGGCGCTGTTCGACAGCAGAGATCTGGATATCACCACGCTCGAAGAAGGCGTTCTGGACAACGCTTCCTATTTCGGCAGAATATTCGCGCGCAGCGGAGGACTTTCCGACGCCGTTGCCGAAGGACTGAAAGAACAGGGTATCACCGATTTCATATTAAAGCCCTGCGCTTGCGACGGTATAGAGGAATGCAAGCTCGCTCTGCTTAAAAAGAGTAAAAATCTGCTTGACGCCAACTTTATCGAGGGTATGGCGTGCGTGGGCGGATGTATCGGCGGAGCAGGCTGCCTTACTCACGGCGAAAAGAACAAGGCGGAAGTGGACAAGTACGGCAAACAGGCGCTTGAAAAAACCATTGCCGACGCAGTTTCCGTTCTTAAAAAGTAACGATTTTTTTTGGAAAAACTTTTTTCGCGGATAAAAATCCGTTGCGATAAAAGCTGCGATAAAAAAAGTCCAAACGTTTGGACTACGTGGCGACTATCCCCGGAAAATCCAAACGTTTGGAAGTAACAGAATAAACTAAAACGAGTTCGGTTTTTGCCGGGCTCGTTTTGCATGTAATTTGTTTATAATCAAAAACAGACCGCGGAAAAATACGCAGTCTGCTTTTTTTTGTAGTGGTGTTTAAGGTTTAGTCGGCTAAGGCTTTACTCTTCGTAAGTTTTGGGCGAGATTACTACTTTTTCGTACTCGTCGATAAAGTAGTCGGCAAAGGAGGACGCCATAAATTCGTCGGGAAGGGTAAATTCTTTTTCGTTGAAGTAATATCTGTTCTTATACCAGAAATTCAGCGCGTGTACGAAATCGAAACGAGCCAAGCCGTTCTTATCGTGATTGACGGCAAGAATTACCATTCCGCTTACAAAGCCGTACTGTTCGATAAAGACTTTAATATAACCGTCGTTCTCGTTGGTGTAATCGACGCAAATGCTGTCGCCGAGCTTAAATTTGTGTTCCTTTTCATATTGCACCGAGCCCTGCATATGAGAAGTAGTCGTTCCTACTGCGCAGAACGTGAAATCCAATACAGATTCTCCATGTGTGGGCTTTCCTTTATTGGTGAATTTAAGCTGGCTTTGAGCGGTGCTGTTTCCGTTTCTTACGACGTCGATTTGCAGCCCTACGAGTCCCGGATACTCATATTCGTTTTCCATGTAATAGCTTGTGTTGTTGCCTTTGGTTTTTACTTCGGTTTGCGAAGCTTTGCCTGCTATTATATCGTCCATTATGCCGAAAGCTTGGTCCGCGGTGATAGAGTTACCGTCTTTTTTAATCAGCGTTTGCGATTCTTCGATGAGGTTGTTGTATCCGCATAAGTTTATGAGGGTAAATCCAACCACCGCTTCGCCTTTTTTTACTACTATTTCAACGTATGGATTAACCCTTTTGGGCTGATATGAAATGTCGGTTTCCGTAACGCCGGAAAGTTGAGTTACGGTAGGCTCGGCGGAGTGTCTGTTCAGGTATACGCCGGAGCCGATCACCTTCAAATCCATGGTCATATCGTTGCCGGAAGAAGTTAACGTAATCGGATGAAATATGTAGGATAAGGGAGAGGGTCTTACGTTGTGAGTAATAACGTAATTTTCGTCGCCGTATTCGCCCGTGGTGGTGATTGTACAATCGGTTGACCATTCGTTTATGCCGAAGTCGGATTTGTAGCGGTTGGGAGTATTTATTCTCCATAACCTCGTTTCGTTGGCAAGATTATTTAATTCTTCCTCGCTTTTTACGTTCGGTATTTGGCTTTTTACGTTTTCCAGGTAATCCTTGACGTAGCGTTCAAGGTAGCCGGAAAAATACTCCGGCGAATCGGCTATCATCTTGTCAATCGACTCGATTTGTTTTTGTTTAAGCTGCTCGAGGTTTGCGTCTGCGTTGTCGTTCTGTTTTTCGCATGCCGTAAACGAGAACGCCGTGAAAATACACGCGACCACAAGCAATAAGCTTATCAGTGTCTTTTTCATTGTTCATTCACTCCTTAAAAATATAACTCGGTCGGATATATTTTTATATTTTCTATATTTATATTATATTGCATCTATTGTGTTTTGTCAATATATTTTAACCACTTTTTGTAAAAAATTTTGTCGGGATGCGAAAGATGATAAAGGTTGCGAAAAAAATCCGCAACCTTTACCGCAATTAAAAAAGGGATATATTGTGTTTACAGAGCGTGTCCTACAAGGCGTGAACCTACATATTGTGCCTGGTCCCACGAATAACTCCACGGCCAGAATCCCCATTTTTCGGTGTGCAGGTTGTTTCCTGTAACTTTGCAGGAAACGTTGTACTTGCAACCGGCTATGTCGCTCTCGTAGCCTCTGCCGCATACGTATCCTAATTCGGGTGCAAAGCTTCTGCCGCCGTGCGAGGAGTCTACGCTGTCGTTTGCGCTGGAAACGGTAACGCTGGACAATTCGCATGTGCTGATTTCACAGCTACTGTTTTCAATTCTTTCGCAAAATCCTGCAATGCCGCCTGCTCTGCCGTAATGAGAGGAGGGATAATAACTTGCCGAAGTGGTCGGGAAGCCGTTGTAGCAACTGATGTTGGAGCCGCTTACCTTTGTTTTGGCTATACTAGCTTGATTGATGCCTGCCACCCCGCCTACGTTTCCCGAATAGATATGCAGCTCTACGCCGTTGACCGTATTGCTGTATTCATTAGTGTCGGCGTCTATACTGCCCGAAATTGTTCCTTGATTGACGCCAACCATGCCGCCCACGTTTCCGGTGCATATACAAGTGAAAGCGGTGACGGTGCAACTGCTGATTGTTCCGGTGTTTGTTCCGCACAATCCGCCGACGTTTGCCATGGTATTGGAATTTACGATGATGGGCGCGTATGTCTTGGAAACGCCTACTTCGCAGCGGGTTATGCTTGCCTGTTTGTTGATTGCCGCAATAGTTCCGATATTAATCGTATCGGAAAGGTTTACGCTGCCGGTTACGGTTATTTCTGAACTGCTGATTGTCAAATCGTAGACGGGACCTGTCAGAGTGCCGAATATGCCGATTTTTTCGATTGCCGGTCCGTTGTATTTCAATTTAACTATTCTGTATCCGTTACCGTAAAAGTTGCCTTTAAAATTTTCGATCGGTGCGTGTTTTCCGAGATCGTATAAGTCAATGTCTTTTCCGAGACACCAGTTTCCGGTGGGACGTTTTCTCATTTCTTCAAATGCGTTTTCGTTTAATATCACGGTTGCATTTAAAAACGGGTTATGAGGAAGAGTTTCTTTAAAAGTTATGTATGTAATTGCACTGTCATAAGTAACCGTGCTTGTTTCTGTTTGTTTCTCATTTGTGTAATAAGTGTTTATCCAGGCAACGTCGTTTGAGGGTTGTACATTGTATTTCATCACTTTACCGGCAAATCCAGGCTTATGAGTCCACGAATTATCGGATGCGTTGTATCTCATAAAGTGATAATCGCCTGCTTTTTGTTCGGCATTGAGCGTCGTCTGGTAGCGATAGCAAATAAGAGTCGTGTCGGAGGAGATACTCTGAGGCATCGTGTCGGATATAGTAATATTCGTGCATTTCAAAGTTTCGAGATCGCGTTTTACATAATCGACTATGCTTTCCTTATAATTTGCCGCTGTTTTATCCGACATATATTCTCTCGGAGTATCATCGTCGATTTTGTTGCCGGAAAACGCCCCGGGATTATAGCCGCTATATAGTCTTTGCGGATCGAGATCCGGGTCATACAATACGTTATGCCTGTTTAACGAAAATGCGTAACAATTGAAGAAATTTTTCCAGCGCTTGTACTGAGGCCCATCGTAATAGTTTGCATACGCCGGATCTTCGACGCTGTCCGAAAATCCGAGTGTGGGGCTGTCCGCCGCAAATACTTTGGGTGCTTGCAGCAGCGTAAAACATGCCGTAAGAGTCAACGCAAGCGTCAGAATACATAGTGTTAGTTTTTTTCTGATCATAGTGTTTACCACCTTTTATTGATAGTATAAGGCTTTGTCGCCTTACCCGCTTTCATTCTACAACCCGCATATGCTTCGGTCAATATGATTTTTTGTCGGGTTTTGGGAGATTTTGTCGAATTTTTTCACAATCGATTTATTTTTCGGGCGCCGCGGAAATTTTTTATCGAAAGGCAGAGCCGGGTTTTACGGTTGATTTAAATCGATAAAGGTGGTATAATACCTTACGAAAAACACGAAAGAAAGGTAATTTAATGAAAAACGCAACCGAACAACTGGAAAAAGGAAAAATTCTGCCGCTCGTATTCAAACTTACGGTGCCTGCCGTAATTGCGCAACTGGTCACGTTTTTATATAACGTCGTAGACCGCATTTACGTAGCGAAAACCGAAAACGGAATGGCCGCTCTGGCGGCGCTCGGGATAGTGCTGCCGGTAACGCTTATTATTTCGTCGTTTGCCAACCTCGTGGGAATGGGCGGCTCTCCGCGCGCAAGCATGAAACTGGGCGAGGGCGACCAAAAGGAAGCCAATAAAATATTCAATCTCTCGGTAGTGATGCTTACCGCTTTCGGAATTATAATAAGCCTTGTTGCGTTCTTTTTCGCCCGGCAGATAGTGGTGGCGTTCGGCTGCCCGGATACCGCCGTCGATTTTGCGCAAAGCTATCTCGAAATTTACGCGCTCGGAACGCTTTTCGTCATATTCGCCCAGGGCGTAAATCCGTTTATCACGGCGCAGGGCTACTCGGTTACGGCAATGTTGTCGGTACTTATCGGAGCGGTTGCCAACATAGCGCTCGATCCGCTGTTTATTTTCGCGTTCGGAATGGGTGTGAAGGGCGCAGCGCTTGCCACTATTTTGTCGCAGGCGATATCGTTCGTGTGGATAGCGATTTTCGTGTTTTCGCCCAGGAACGCGTTCCGTCTTAAATTCAAGGACATGAGCTTCAGCTTAAAGCGCGTGTTTTCTATCCTGTCCCTCGGTTTTTCGCCGTTCGTGATGACCATTACCGAGTGCGCCATTCAGATAGTTTTCAACGTAAATCTCAATATGGCTACCGGCGGAGATAAGGACTACACGGCGGCGCTTACCATAATGCTGAGCGCCTTGCAGCTTATTTCGCTGCCGCTTAACGGACTGGGCTACGGAATGCAGCCGTTCGTAAGCTACAATTACGGTAAGGGCAACACCGACAGGCTTAAACGGGGAATAAAGGACGTGACGATAATCGCGTTCGTGTTCGGAACCACGCTGTGGCTGGTTTCCATGCTGTTCCCCGGTATCTACGCATTTATGTTCTCGGCAAGCGACAACGTGCGGGAGATAGTGGTAAAATACGCGCCGCTGTTTCTGATGGGCTCGGTAATGTTCTTCGTGCAGATGACGCTTCAGAATATAAACGTGGCGCTTGGAAGAGCGGGATCGGCGCTTATTCTCGCCGTTACGAGAAAAGTGATAATTCTGATACCGCTGTGCTTCGTTTTAACGCACTTTTTCGGCTTCGTGGGCGTTTATATGTCGGAAGGCATCGCCGACCTTACCGCGGGAATAATAACTGCCGTCGCGCTGTTTACCGGCTTTCCCCGCGCGTTTAAAAAGCGCGAACGCGAGCTTGCCGTAGCCGCTCAGGCGGAGATTGCGAGAAACGACGAGAAAAAGAACTGACCTGAAAAAGTCTTTGAGGTTTGTTTTTTAGCGGATATGAGTGAAATAACGCGCCCGAAAGCGCAAAATAATTGCTTTTTGCGTAAATTTATAGTATAATCGGAATATGTGTATCAGATTATGTGTGCTTGGCAGCGGAAGTAAAGGCAACTGCATATACGTTGGGTACGGAAATACCCATATTTTGGTAGACGCGGGTCTTTCTCTTCGCCGGATAGAAAAGTCGCTGGCAGCGTTGGGCGTAAACGTCGGCTGCGATAATCTGTCCGTTCTGGTCACGCACGAACATTCCGATCACGTCAAATCGCTTGCCGCGCTGTACGAAAAATATTCGCCAGCCGTGTACGCAAGCGCCGATTCGCAAAAGGGAATAACCGCCGCGTGCGGAAGCGACGCCGATAAATTCGTGTTTTTCGATATGCAGGATTTTTTTGCCGGCGAGTTTACCGTAACTCCGTTTAAGGTAAGCCACGACGTTCCGTGCGTGGGATACACTCTGTCGGCAGGCGGAAAAAACGTTTCGATAGTCACCGATATAGGAAAAGTCACGCCCGCGGTATTGAAGTCGATTACGGGCAGCGATCTCGTGGTACTGGAAAGCAATCACGACGTGGAAATGCTGAAACGCAACGTCAAGTATTCGGCGTTTCTGAAAAAGCGCATTTTGTCTGACAGGGGGCATTTGTCCAACGACGACTGCGCCGAAACCGCGTGCCTTCTGGCGGCTTCGGGAACAAAACAGATAGTGCTTGCGCATTTGTCCGAGGAAAACAACTGCCCCGAACTCGCGTTTGAAACGGTGCGCAAAAAACTGGAAAGCCGCGGATATACGGAGGGGCGCGACGTAAAAATCGACGTAGCCGAACAAAACGCTTTGTCGGCGCTGTACGATATTTCGTGAGGGTTATGAACAAATTTACCAATCCAACCGGAGGAAAGACCTATCTTTTCTCGATAATATTCGATATAGCCGTGCAGCTTGCCTTTTCGTTGGTGCTGTCGGGTTTTTTGATAGCCGGCGGATACGGCTCGGCGGCGGAATTACCGCGCTATTCCACGTGGAATATAGTCGCGATGTTCTTTTTGCAGGGCGCGTTCGTCGCGGCGATTTTCGTAACCAAACCACGGCTTACCGCTCACGAGAAAAAATCGGCGACGCAGCGGATTAAAGATATTTTGCTTGCGGTAATAACCGCCGCGGTGTGCCTGTGCTGCTTTTCGTGGCTGGGCGAATGGTTTGCGCTTGCGCTGAAAGCAATAGGATATAACGGAGCGGAAATAGCAATAAACGGCGCGCTCGACCTCGTTTTGTGCCTTGTCGTCACCGTGCTCGTCGCGCCGGTCGTGGAAGAAACGGTGTTCCGTAACGCGCTTACGAACGAATTTCGCCGCCGTCACGGATTTTTGCCCACCGTGCTTTTGTCCGGATTGTGTTTTGCTCTCATGCATATGAGTCCGCAGCAGACAGTGTATCAGTTCATGTTGGGCTGCGCGTGCGCGTATACCTTTCTGCGCACCGAGAACGTCGTCGTTCCGTCGCTTATTCACGCGCTCAGCAACGCCGCGGCAATCGGCTTGAATTACGTCGATTGGAGCATAATAACTCCGCCCGAGGGGCAGAGCAGCGTGCTTCTTAACAATCCCGCCTTGTCGGTGCCGATAACGCTGTTATTGGCGGCTGCGGGCGTGGCAATAATATTTTTCGCGGGAAAAGCCGCCCGCAAAAAAACGCCGTCGTTCGAATATGGTTACGACCGCGACGGCAGCGGCAGAACGCCGTGCGTAATCGCGCTCGTTATCTGCTGCGCAATGTGGACTTTTTCGCTTATAGGAGGCGTTGCCGGGCTATGAAAGGAGAAAATCAAAAGACTATGAAAAGAGAAATCGTGTTGGACGAAAGACAAAAGGCGTACCGCGCCGCGGGATTCGTGGCGTTTCTGACTTCGCTGGGCTTGTTTTTATCGAGAGTTTTCATGCAGTTCGTGTTCGATTGGCTGCCGGCTATGGACGCCGCAACCGAGGATATCG
>CAKQJJ010000051.1 GCA_934247335.1 uncultured Clostridia bacterium
GCTTCAACCCGCAAACTCTGCCCGAGGACGTCGTTATTCCCGAAAAAATAGGCGGCAAAGCGGTGGTTGAAATAGGCCGGCTTGCCTTTTCCGAATGCGAAACGATAACGTCCGTTTATATTCCGGACAGCGTTAAAGAAATAGGCAAAAACGCTTTTTACCGCTGCCAAAAGCTGAAAAAAGTAACGCTCCCCGAAGGGCTTAAAAGAATAAGCGAATACTGTTTTTCCACCTGCCGATCGCTTAGTAGCATAAATTTGCCCGATTCCGTCGAGACGATCGGGGAATACGCCTTTTCGGGCAGCACTTTAAGAGAGATAAAGCTGCCGTCGTCGCTGAAAAGCGTCGAAGCCTACGCTTTTACCTCTTGCAAATATCTGAAAGCCGCAATTCCGGACGGCGTGACGCTGGGCATTTTTGCTTTCCACTGCTCTTCCGAAAGTGTTCCGACTTCGAGCAACAGCTTTACGTTTACGGAGAAAACGATATCGGGCAGCTACGTCTTCGGCGAAAGCACGCAATACGTTTCGTTTTTCCCCGCGGAACAACCGAACGAACAGATGAATGACGGCAATCAACAAATTTATACTTTTTACGGCTGCGAAACGGGTTACGACGGCAAAGCGCCGTACGTAATTTCGGTTCCGCTTGTGAAAATAAGCGCCAATCTCTATTCGTTCCCCGTAGAGTGTCAACCCGCGTTTAAAAGAGCCGTATTCCCCGTGCAACCGCCGTCACGCTACGGCTATAAGTTTTGGGGATGGAGCACGACGAAAGGCGCAACGAAAGCAGATTTTACCAAGCTCGCCTCAGAAGACATACAAAACGATGACGGCACATGGGAAAAACACTATTACTACGTCAAATCGAAAGGCGACGAAAAGATAGCCGTACCTCTCGGCACCACGCTGTACGCCGTGTGGCAGGAGCTTGACGAAAACGGCAGCGTACTCATACCGGTGTAAGCAACGTAATTTATTTCTGCGTAAACAGCAAAACTTCGTAATCCACGGACGGAGAAATGTTTATAAGAGATTTGCGGGCGAACGCGGTTTATTCCTACCACTCTCCCGTTGCCTCGCCCCAACCCGTAGGGGAGACATGTGGTCTCCTGCCACCACGCCGATACAAAACGCCGGCAATTACAATCCCTCAGACGCCTGACGGCGCCAGCTCCCTTTGCTCAAAGGAGCCTTTAAATTCGGTTTATTTGTACGAAGACAAAAGGTATTTTTCAATTGTATGGGAGGGGTTCCCCCCCTCCCGCCTCATAATTGTAGGGACAGACGTCCTCGGCTGTCCGATCGTGGTTTTAAGCAAAAGCAAGTGATATTTATAAATAGGATAATTTCGTTTTGACATACACTAATAACTTCTTTCGTAGGGCGGGGGCTCGCTCCCGCCGCCGTTCTATTCGGACAGTCGGGGACGCCTGTCCCTACAGTGAGAATTGTTTCGTTTCAGCACAAACTTTTGACTTCTTTTAAAGCCTCTCACTCCGTGAGAGGTGGCACGATTTACCGTGACGGAGAGGGCATATCGCTGGTGGGCGGGCGAACGCGGTTTATTCCTACCACTCTCCCATTGCCCCGTATCAACCCGTAGGGGAGACCTGTGGTCTCCCGCAGCCATTCCATTCTGACACTCGAAAACTCCCATTCCTACAATAAATACATTCCCCCTCATCCAAAAAAAGCATAAAAACCATTTACAATAAATTTTAAAGGAGATACCATTATGACAAAAAAATTATTCTCAACGTTACTCGCCGCAACGCTCGTCCTCTCGCTATGCTTTTCGTTTCTTGCATGCGCGCATAACGCGGATACAGCCGACAAATATCCTTACCTTACATACGAAATAGACGAGGAAAGCAACACGATTGCAATAACCGGCTACGATGCAAAAACAATACCCGACGATCTTGTTTTGCCCGAAGAAATAAACGGCGTTGCCGTGACAAAAATCTCCAGACGTGCTTTTGAAAATTGTAAAACGATTACGTCGGTAATCGTGCCGGACAGCGTTACCTACATTGCCGGCGGAGTTTTCGCCGGTTGCAACTCGCTGAAAAAAGCAACTCTTCCGGATGACCTTCAAATAATTCCGGGCAATCTGTTTTCCGGTTGCACTATGCTGGAAGAAGTTGTTCTGCCGAAAAAGGCAACTAAAATATTACAAGGCGCTTTTTGCGAGTGTATAAGCCTTAGCCACATTATACTGCCCGACGGTCTTGAAACCATAGGAAGGTGGGCGTTTGAGATATGTCCCAATCTTTCGGTTGTCATTCCTTCAAACGTGCAACTGGAAACCGAAGCCTTATCGGCAGCTTCATTGGACGGCACGTATAAAGGGTCCGCCAGCATAATAGTTGACGACACCATTTCCCCCGCTTACCACGCTTTCGTGGGTATGACTATTTACGCTTCTTTCAAGGAAGCCCCCGATTCCTGGTATTTTGATGCCTCACTCGCTGGGTTCGAGAACTGGCGAGCCTCTTGGACTTCATCCGACGGATACAAAGTTTTTTACGGCTGCACGCTTAAAGCAAACGACAACGGCGAAAAATACGTCTACTCGGTTCCTGCGGAAAAATACGAATATACGAAATTCGGAAAATCGTACACTTATTATTCCATTCCACATAAAGCTTACGATACCAACGCGCCTTACCGCGACGGCTACGCTTTTCTCGGTTGGACTACGACCGAAGGGAAAACAACGCCCGACTATACGAATGTAAAGACAATAAGCGTTTGGGAAAACGGCACGTTCAACGGCACCGCTTTTGCCGGCGAAATCGCGGATTCGGACGAAGAAGAAATTATTTCTCTCGGCACGACACTCTACACAGTGTGGCAAAAACTTCCCGATTAAACGAAAGCAATAATTAAACAAAAAAGCCGTTTTCATTTTCGGGAGCGGTTTTTTATATCAAAAAAGCCGAGGGAAACAAACCTCGGCTTTTATAATACTTTTTGTCGTTTACATTTTTTCGGGCGCGTTGAGAAGAATGAGATTAAGTCCGGTTTTAAGAGTTGCTTCCACCGCCTTTACAAGCGTAAGCCTCGTAAACGCCACGTCGTCGGCTTCGCCCAGAATGCGGCTTCCGACATAGAATTTATTGAAAGCCTGCGCAAGGTCTATCAAATAGCGGCTTACCATACTGGGCTCGTACTTGTCGAGCGCATTCAGTACCGTCGGATAGAACGCGTCAAGCAGTTTGACCACCGCAAAAGCGTCGCCGTCGCACAGCACCGAATAATCGATTTTGCCCTTGATATCCTTTGCTTTTTCGGCAATCGAGCAGCATCTTGCGTGCGTGTATTGCAGATACGGACCGGTTTCGCCGTCGAAGGACAGCGCCTTGTCGAGCGAGAACGAAATGTCTTTTATTCTGCCGCCCGAGAGCGCGCCGAACACGACCGCGCCTACGCCCACGTCCTGAGCGGTTTTCTCTTTATTTTCGAGATCTGGATTTTTTTCATTGATGATTTCAAGCGATTTATTAACCGCGCTGTCCAGCACGTCGCTTAAAAATACGACGTTGCCCTTTCTGGTGGACAGGCTGCCCGCGCCTTCGAGGCTGACCATTCCGAACGGAACGTGAACGCAGTCTTTCGCCCATTCGTAGCCCATGAGTTCAAGCACTTTGAAAAACTGCTTGAAGTGCAGGTTCTGCTGATAGGCGACGACGTACAGGCATTTATAGAAGTCGTAAGTATTTTTGCGGTAGACGGCGGCGGCAAGGTCGCGCGTGGCGTACAGCGAAGTTCCGTCCTTTTTGAGAATAAGACAGGGCGGCATGCCGTATTTTTCAAGATCGACCACCGACGCGCCTTCGCTTATCGTAAGCAGACCTTTTTCTTTGAGCCTGTCGATAATCGGCTGCATTTTATCGTTGTAAAAGCTTTCGCCGGCATAGCTGTCGAAGGTTATGCCCAGACGATCGTACACTTTTGACACTTCTTTAAGCGTTATGTCCTTGAATTTATGGAAAATGGCAAGCGCTTCCTCGTTTCCGTCCTCTATTTGCTTAAACCAGTATCTGCCCTCGTCTTCGAGTTCGGGATTTTTTTCGGCTTCGGCATGGAAACGAACGTACAAGTCGAGCAGCGCGCGTATATTGCGCTTTTCGATGTCCTCGTCGTCGCCCCATTTTTTATAAGCCACGATGAGTTTTCCGAACTGCGTACCCCAGTCGCCGAGATGGTTTATTCCAACGGCGTTGTAGCCGCAGTATTTGTACATGCGGTAGAGCGAGCCGCCTATCGCGGTGGTGAGAAGATGACCTATATGGAAAGGCTTGGCAATGTTTATCGACGAATAGTCGAGGCACACGGTTTTACCGTTGTTTTCAAGCGGCGGCAGCGTAAAATTATTATTAACCAAGGCGCCGATTGCGTTTTTCGCTATTATTTCGCGGTTGAAATAGAAATTGAGGTAGCCGCCTGCCACTTCGGTTTTGTCGATGAGCGGATCGGGCAGCATATTTTCTTTCAGTTTATTTGCTATTGCGGGCGGAGCCATGTGCAGTTTTGCCGCGAATTTGAAGCATGGCAGGCACAGATCGCCGTTTTTTTCGTCCTGAGTGGGCGCAAGTGCGGCTAAAATCTCGCCGTTGTCCAATTCGTCGCTTTTTATAAGATTTGCTACGACAGATTTATAGTCCATAAATTCTCCTTACACGTTGAAACGGAACAACACGACGTCACCGTCTTTGATTACGTAGTCCTTGCCTTCGCTGCGAACTTTGCCGTGTTCTTTTGCCGCGGTCATCGAACCGAGCGACACGAGGTCGTCATACGAAACTATTTCGGCGCGGATAAAGCCTTTTTCAAAGTCGCTGTGAATTTTTCCGGCTGCCTGCGGCGCTTTGGTTCCGTTTTCGATGGTCCAGGCGCGCACTTCTTTTTCGCCCGCGGTGAGATAACTGATAAGTCCCAAAAGCGCATAGCCGGCTTTTATTATTCTGTCCAGTCCGCTCTCTTTAAGACCGAGGTCTTCGAGGAACATGGGGCGCTCTTCTTTGGGAAGCTGAGCTATTTCCGCTTCGACTTTGGCGCAAATTTCGATTGCGGTTGCGCCCTCGGCCGCCGCGTATTTTTCCACGCGGTGAGTGTATTCGTTGTCGCAGCCTATCATTTTTTCGCTTATGTTGCAGCAGTATATTACGGGCTTGCTGGTAAGCAGGAAAAAGCCTTCCACCTGTTTTTTCTCGTCGTCGGTGAGAGCCATGGTGCGGATGCACTTGCCCTGTTCGAGATGAGTGTACAGTTTTCTTAAAATTTCGGCTTCTTCGATATAGGATTTTTCGCCGGTTTTTACGTATTTTTCCGCTTTATCCAGGCGTTTTTTTACCACTTCCATATCGGACAGAACGAGTTCGAGATTGATGGTTTCGATGTCGCGGATGGGGTCTATCGAGCCTTCGACGTGAATAATGTCGGGGTCCTCGAAACAACGCACGACGTGCACGATTGCGTCCACTTCGCGGATATGCGACAGGAATTTGTTGCCCAGTCCTTCGCCGGCAGCCGCGCCCTTTACGAGACCGGCTATGTCCACGAATTCCAGAACTGCGGGAGTGATTTTCTTGGTGTCGTACATTTTGCCCAGAACTTCGAGTCGTTCGTCGGGAACGGCAACGACGCCCACGTTGGGTTCGATGGTGCAGAACGGATAGTTTGCGCATTCCGCGCCCGCGTCGGTTATTGCGTTGAACAATGTACTTTTGCCTACGTTAGGTAGACCAACTACGCCTAATTTCATTTATATTACCTTCTTTTTTAATTGTTTTTATTGTTTAAGGAGAGATTTTTACGTTTAGCGAGTAGTTCGGATGCAAACGCGCGTTCTCTGACTGTAGGGACAGGCGTCCCCGACTGTCCGATTGTGATTTCAGGTAAAAGCAAGAACCATATTTTTAATCGGATAATTTCGTTTTGCCACAGACTAACGACCTCTTATCGTAGGGCGGGTGGCTTGCTCCCGCCGCAATTCTATTCGGACAGCCGAGGACGAAAGTCCCTACAACCCTCTCCGTCGGCTGACGCCGCCACCTCTCCCGAAGGGCGAGGCTTTAAAGTGCGTCCACAAAACATACCTTAGCACAAAAGTTTTTTGCTTACTTTTTTTCAAAAAAGTAAGGACAACCGGTGATTTTGCAAGGCATGAGCGTACTATCTGTACGTGATTGCCGCACGTAAACCCCTGATCGGCGTAAATAAGGACGAAGAGTGCTGCGATATAAGGCAGCCGGCGAGCATCCGCCGAGGGCGCATAATACGTAAATAAGGGCGGAGAATCGTGCGTATTCGGGCAACCGGTGATTTTGCAAGGCTTAGGGAGTGTAAATAAACGGAAAGAGTGGTGCGGATTTACACAGCTGGCTCATACGCGAGACGTGAGCGTACTATCTGTACGTGACCGTCGAGCGGAAAGCACGCAGTGTAAAGACGTGCCGCTATTTGCGTTTATTTTGCGTGGTAGAGCTTCTTGGTCTGATAAACCGGATCCGAAGTGTAATTTATACCAAGCTTTTTGAGGACGTTGACGTCGACTTGGGAAAGAATTACGGTGGAATGGCATTCGGTGCCGCGAAGAAGGGGCAGGGCGCGCATGGCTTGTTCGGCGTACGGATCGGTGACGGCGGAAAGCGTGAGCGCGATCAGAATTTCGTCGGTGTGCAGGCGGGGATTGTGTCCGCCGAGATGACGGGTTTTAAGCTCCTGAATGGGCTCTATAAGATGCGGCGGCAAAAGAAGAATTTTGTCGTCGATTCCGGCAATGGTCTTCAAGGCGTTGAGCAGCATTGCGCTGGTGGCTCCGAGCAGCAGCGAAGTTTTACCGGTGACTATCGTGCCGTCGTTAAGCTCGATTGCGGTTGCGGGCTCGCCTGTTTTTTCGGCTTTTTCGTGAGCGGCGGCAACTACTTTGCGTTCCGACACGGAAATCTGATTCTGCTGCATCAGAAGTTCGAGCTTGTTTACAACGGCGTCGCCCACTTTATCGTTACGGCGATCGCAAAGCGCGGTTAAATATCTGCGGATAATTTCCTGACGGGAAGCCTCGACGCACACCGCGTCGTCGGTAATGCAGTAGCCCGCCATGTTTACGCCCATATCGGTGGGCGATTTATAAAAAGATTTGCCGTAAATCTTTTCAAACATACGATTGAGCACGGGGAAAATTTCCACGTCGCGATTGTAGTTGACTGTGCTGACTCCGTACGCTTCGAGATGATAGGGGTCTATCATGTTGACGTCGTTTAAGTCGGCGGTGGCGGCTTCGTACGCCACGTTTACCATATGGCGGAGCGGCAGATTCCAGATGGGGAAAGTTTCAAACTTTGCGTAGCCCGACTTTATTCCGCGCTTGTTGTCGTGGTAAAGCTGCGAAATGCAGGTTGCCATTTTTCCGCTTCCCGGTCCGGGCGCGGTGACGACTACGAGCTTGCGGGTGGTTTCGATATATTCGTTTTTGCCCAGTCCCTCTTCGCTGACGATTCCGTCCACGTCGTAGGGATAGTTGGCTATCGGATAGTGACGATAGGTGTTTATTCCCAGTTTTTTAAGCGTACGCTCGAACTTTTTGGCAAGTTTCTGCTCGTTGAACTGGGTAAGGCAAACGCTGCCCACGTACAGACCCACTTCGCGGAAAGCGTCGATAAGGCGCAGAACGTCGAGATCGTAGGTAATGCCGAGATCGCCGCGCATTTTGCACTGTTCGATGGCGTCGGAATTGATGACGATAACCACTTCCGCCTCTTCCTTCATTTTGAGAAGCATCTGCAACTTGCTGTCGGGTTTGAATCCGGGAAGCACGCGCGACGCGTGATAGTCGTCGAACAGCTTGCCGCCGAATTCGAGATACAGTTTGCCGCCGAACTTGTCCACTCTCTCGCGGATATGTTCGGACTGCATGGAAAGGTATTTCTCGTTGTCGAAACCTATTTTATTCATAAATTCTCCTCTTTTGTGGAAATCGTACACTCTTCCGATTAAATATTATACTAAATTTTATGCCCAAAAGCAAGCGTTTACGGCAAAAGAACGCGCTTTAACTCAGTTTAAATGAAAAACGCAACCGAGGATAGCCGACCGATTGAGCCGGATAAGCCGATTGCGTTTTTTCGATTTATTTTTATTTACGTAAATTACTTGTTTTCGCCTGCTTCTTCGTAGCCCTTTTCAAGCTTTTCTTTCATATCGTTCCAAGCTTTTTTGGCAGCAGCCATAGTGTCGGAATAAT
>CAKQJJ010000052.1 GCA_934247335.1 uncultured Clostridia bacterium
GTACGGAGCCAAAGCGGTTGCGCTTACCGCCAGAAGAACGGTTTCTTCCGAGGTCAATACTCTTCGCGCCATGCTTGCGGTAAACGGAGAAACGGCTTTTTCACGCGAGTATCGCATAAATATCGTTGACAGAGTGGGCTCGGGCGATGCGTTTGCCGCGGGTATCGTGCATTCGCTGAAAAAAGGCGAAAGCGCGTTGCATTCGGTTGAATATTCGGTTGCTGCCGCGGTGCTGGCTCATTCGGTAGAAGGCGACTACATGCTTTGCTCGGAAGAAGAAGTTTCCGCTCTCGTCAAAAACGGCTCGGCAAAGGTTCAAAGGTAAAAAAGAATAAAGATAAAGACAAAATCGTCGCGGTATTCGCTGCGGCGCTTTTTTTGTTTAAAAAAGCGAAAAACGTGCCGAAAAAAATATTTAAAAATTTTTGAAAAAACGCTTGACAAAACGAAAAAGCGGGTATATAATTTTAGCAGTCAATCGGCAAGAGTGCTAATGCTCACAAAGGTTGACCGCTAAATTATCTTGAAAGTTCGGAGATGAAAATCGAATGGCAATTTCGGGCAGAAAGGAAAAAATATTAAAGGCGGTGGTTGAGCGTTATATCGTCAGCTGCGAGCCTATTTCTTCTTCCGAAATCCGTGACGAAAATCTTCCGGAACTTAGCAGTGCGACTATACGAAACGAACTTGCCGCACTTGAAGAGATGGGCTATCTCGCACAGCCGCATACTTCCGCGGGACGAGTTCCCACCGCCGAAGCGTATCGTCTTTACGTCGATAAGCTGATGCCGCGGAAAAAGCTTTCGTCCAAAGAGTTAAAAATCGTAAAAAAATATTTTTCGGGCAAAATTACCGAAATGGACGATATACTTAAAAAGTCGGCAAAACTTATTTCGGAAATAACCGATTTAACCGGCGTTGCGGTTTCGCACGGAATAAAAGACGCGGTTATCGAAAACATAAAGATAGTAAAGCTTGCCGAAAAGTTGGCGCTCGTCGTAATCGTAACCGATCAGGGCGTGCTTAAAGACGGATTTGTCGAGCTTGAAGAAAGCTTGCCCGAAGATTATTTTACAAAGGCAAGCGGATTTATATCGAGTTGTTTCCGCGGATATTCGCTGAAAGAATTCGACAAGCCCAACAGAATAATCAAAAACATAACGCGCGAATATGAACGTTTGTTTGACGTTATTTACAAACTGATACGCGATTATGCAGCAGGCAATATGGACTGCGACGTTGTTCTGGAAGGGAGTACGAAACTGCTCGATCAGCCCGAATACGCAACCGTCGATAAGGCAAAAACCATGCTGGAATTGCTTGAAACCAAAGATCAGCTTGTACCGCTTATAGATTCAGGCAGCGGCGTGTCGCTCAATATCCGGATAGGCAAGGACGAGAACGGCGCGGATATGCCCGATTGCGCGGTAGTAAGCGCAAGCTATTCGGTGGGCGGCGTAAACATCGGAAACGTCGGAGTGATCGGACCCATGCGAATGAATTACGCAAAGGTGGTTTCCGTACTCGATTATATAGGAAAAGCAATAGAGGAATTGCCGTCTGCGAAAGACGCGCAAAACAAAGCCGAAAACGAAAATAACGAAACCGTCGCGACAAACGACGAAGAGGTGATCTCGGATGAGCAAAAACAAGAATAAACAAGAAGAAGTTTTGGAAGAAGAAATTCCCGAAGTGGCATGCGACGACGAAGAAAAAGCCGAAGACAAAACCGGCGAACTTCTGACGAAGCTTGCAGATCTGAAAAAAAAGTGCGAGCAGGAAACCAAGCGCGCCGACGATATGACCGCCGTGGCAACCAGGCTTCGCGCAGATTTCGATAATTATCGCAAACGCACGAACGAATCGATTGCAAAGGAACGCGACGCGGGCAAAACCGAAGTGCTTGAAAAACTCATTCCCATGCTGGACGTCGTTGAACAGGCAATCGGAATGATTACCGACGATTCGGTTAAAAGCGGCGTGGTTATGATCAAAGATCAGATGGAAGCGCTGTTGCATTCGTTCGGAGTGGAAGAAGTGGACGCAAGCGGAGAGTTCAATCCGAAAGTTCACGAAGCCATTATGCGTATGCCGTGCGAAAAGCCGGAACAGGCGGGCACCGTTCATTCGGTGTTTCAAAAGGGTTACACTATCGGGGGCAAGCTTATAAGACCTGCCCGCGTGGTTGTATATAACGATTAAAATTAAGAAAAATCTGGAGGTTTATATATTATGGGTAAGATTATTGGTATAGATTTGGGTACTACAAACTCGTGCGTAGCCGTTCTCGAAGGCGGCGAACCCGTGGTTATCCCTAACTCCGAGGGCGCAAGAACTACTCCTTCGGTCGTAGGTTTCGCCAAAGACGGCGAACGTCTCGTAGGTCAGGTTGCAAAGCATCAGGCAGTTGCAAACCCAGACAGAACGGTCATTTCCATTAAACGTGAAATGGGGTCCGATCATAAAGTGTCGATCGACGGAAAAAATTATTCCGCCCCCGAAATTTCGGCTATGATTCTTGCAAAGCTTAAAGCGGACGCGGAAAGCTATCTCGGCGAAAAAGTTACCGAAGCGGTTATCACCGTTCCCGCATACTTTACAGACTCTCAGCGTCAGGCAACCAAGGACGCGGGCAGAATCGCAGGTTTGGACGTTAAGAGAATAATAAACGAACCTACCGCGGCAGCTCTTGCTTACGGCTTGGATAAAACCAAAGACGCAAACCAGAAGATATTTATTTACGACCTCGGCGGCGGTACGTTCGATATTTCTATCCTCGAAATCGGCGACGGCGTCGTGGAAGTTATCGCAACCGCAGGTAACAACCGTCTGGGCGGCGACGACTTCGATAAACGCATTATGGACTATCTCGTAGAAAACTTCCGTAAGGATACCGGCGTCGATTTGTCCGGCGATAAGATGGCTCAGCAGAGATTGAAAGAAGCTGCCGAAAAAGCTAAGATCGAACTTTCTACTCTTAACAACACCAAGATCAGCCTGCCGTTCATCGCAATGGGCTCCAACGGAACTCCGCTTCATATGGACTACGATCTGTCCCGTCAAAAGTTTGAAGCTCTCATCGCAGATCTTGTCGAACAGACCGTAACGCTTACCAAGCGCGCTCTCGGCGACGCACAGCTTACTCCTGCGCAGATCGATAAAGTCATTCTCGTCGGCGGATCTACCCGTGTTCCCTGCGTCGTTGACGCCGTAAGAAAAGTTGCGGGAAAAGAACCGTTCAAGGGCATCAACCCGGACGAATGCGTTGCAATCGGCGCTGCTATTCAGGGCGGCGTGCTCGGCGGCGAAGTCAAGGACGTGCTGCTTCTCGACGTAACTCCGCTTTCCTTGGGTATCGAAACCATGGGCGGCGTTTGCACCAAGATTATCGACAGAAACACCACTATTCCTACCAAAAAGTCTCAGATATTCTCTACCGCAGCAGACAATCAGCCCGCAGTCGATATTCACGTATTGCAGGGTGAAAGACCTATGGCTGCCGACAATAAAACGCTTGCTCGTTTCGAACTTGGCGGAATTGCTCCCGCACCCCGCGGAATTCCGCAGATTGAAGTTACATTCGATATCGACGCAAACGGTATAGTTCACGTATCCGCAAAGGATAAGGGAACCGGTAAGGAACAGAGCGTAACCATCACCGCTTCGTCCAACTTGTCCGAAGCCGAAATCGACAAGGCAATCAAAGATGCGGAAAGTTTTGCCGCTGCCGACAATAAGCGTAAAGAGCTGGTTGACGCAAGAAATCAGATAGATATGCTCGTCTTCCAGATCGAGAAATTCCTGAAAGAAAACGGAGATAAGGTAGACGCTGCCGATAAAGCTAAACTCGAAGACGAGATGAACAAGGCAAAGGAAGCCATGAAGAGCGAAAATATCGACGAGGTTAAAGCCGCAACCGAGAATTTGCAGAAGGTTTCCAATGAAGTGTTCACCAAACTCTATCAGCAGGCAGGCGGGCCGCGGGATCCCAACGGCGGTAACAACGGAAATAACGGCAACGGCGGCGATAACGTAGTCGATGCCGAAGAAGTGTAATTAAAAAAACTTAAAAGCGGAGAAGTATGGCTAAATCTTATTACGACGTGCTCGGCGTGTCCAAAACGGCAACCGAGGACGAAATCAAGCAAGCGTACCGCAAACTCGCCAGACAATATCATCCCGACCTGCATCCCGACGACAAGGAAGCCGCGGAGAAGTTTAAGGAGATAAGCGAGGCGTACGATACGCTCGGCAATAAAGAAAAGCGAGCCGCTTACGACAATCCTTCGCCCTTCGGTAATGCGTCGGGCGGAGGATCTGCCGATTTTTCCGGTTTCGGAGGATTTGGCGGTTTCGGAGGCGGATCGGGCGGCATATTCGACAGCATTTTCGATATGTTCGGAGGCGGATCGAGCGGAAGAAGCGCTCAGCGCGAAAACGTGGGCGCCGATCTCGAACAGAATTTAACGCTGACTTTTGAAGAAGCTGCGTTCGGAGTTGCGAAAGAAATTAAAATTACTAGGAACGAAACCTGTGCTTCCTGCAAGGGTACGGGCGCCAAGGGCGGAACCAAATTCCACACTTGCCCAACTTGCGGCGGCAGCGGAAAAGTTCGCTCGGTTCAGGATACCCCGTTCGGCAGAATAGCAAACGAGCACGTTTGCTCTACGTGCAGAGGCAGCGGAAAAGTCATTGACGAAAACTGTCCGGATTGCGGTGGCAGAGGCATAAAACGCAGAAACGTTACGCTGAGGGTGTCTATTCCCGCGGGAGTGGAATCCGGGCAGACTCTTACCGTACAGGGCGAAGGCGAAAAGGTTTCGTCGGGCAGAAACGGCGACTTGTATTTGAACATCACCGTCATGCCGCACAAGATTTTTACGAGAAGAGGCATGGATTTGTACCTCGATTTTCCCGTAACTTTCGCTCAGGCTATTCTGGGCGAGAAAGTAAACATACCTCAGCTTAAAGGCGGAACGTTTACGTATGCTCTTCCGGAAGGCGTTATCGGCGGAACGACCGTCCGCGTTCGCGGTCAGGGTATAACGACGAAACGCGGCACCGGCGATATGTACGTTACGTTTATCGTCGATATGCCCAAAAAGCTTTCCCGCGATCAGAAAGCAAAAATTCAACAGCTTGCAAACGATATGAAAATCGATCAGTTTGATAAGATCAAGGATTTCAATAAACGCGCGGGCATTTAACGGAGTAAATTACCTATGAAATGGCAACAAATTACCGTTACGACTACTACCGAAGGGAGCGATCTGGTCTCTTCGGTATTATACGATTACGGAAGCGACGGAGTCAGTATTACGGATAAAAACGACGTTCTGACTTTGATTAAAGAAAAGAAAAATTGGGATTACGTAGACGACGATTTGCTTAAACCAGGCGACGGAAGAGTTTTGGTCAGCGGTTTTTTTGCCGAGGACTTCAATCCTGCCGAACTTTATTCGGCTCTCGACAAGTTGAAAGAATACAGCTTTTTTCCGATGGGAGCGATGGAAGTTACGCGCTCGTACATAAACTCGGAAGACTGGGAAAACGAGTGGAGAAAGTATTACGCGCCCATTAAGGTGGGTAAAACCGTAATCGTACCTGCCTGGCAGAAGTATAAAGCCGCAACCGACGAAATTCCAGTGTATATCGAACCCGGAATGGCGTTCGGAACGGGTAATCACGAAACCACTTCTATGTGCGTGGAACTTATGCAATCGATTGACCTTAGCGGTAAAAGCGTGGCGGACGTAGGCTGCGGAAGCGGCATACTTGGAACGGTTGCGCTTTCACTCGGCGCTAAAAACTGCGTTTTCAACGATATCGATCCGCTTGCTACGAAAGCCACGAAAGAAAATCTGAAGCTTAACGGTTTTACCGATTGCGAAATTATCACGGGCGATCTGGACGTCGGCAAACATAAATTCGACGTTGTGCTGGCAAATCTAACGGCTGATTTGTTGTTACGACTTAAAGGTATGCTGTCGTCGCTTTGCAATAAAGGCGGAAAAATAATAATCAGCGGTATAATAAACGCTCGCGCCGAGCAGATTTACTTGGCGTTTTCAAGCGATCTTAAACCCGTAACCGTATTAAAGCGCGGCGAATGGCAAGCCATGATGTTCGAGTGCCTATGAAAAAGATCTTTTCGGACAGCTTTGAAAACGGTAAATTCGTGCTTGTCGGCGACGATCACGCGCATCTTGCGTACGCTCTTCGCGCCAGAGTAGGCGACGAAATAACCGTGTGCAAGGACGGAGTGGACTATTTTTGCAAAATTACGTCCATATCCAAGATGGAAACTATTCTCGAGCCGATTGAAAGCAAAGTTTGCGATACTGAGCCGACGATTGACGTCACGCTGTATTTTGCCGCGATGAAAGGCGATAAAAACGAGCTTGTGGCTCAGAAATGTACCGAACTCGGCGTTAAAAATTTGCGACCGTTTATTTCTTCCAACTGCGAATGTCGTGCGGAAAGCGTAAAAATCGAGCGAATAAACAAGATTATTACCGAAGCCGCTCAGCAATGCGGAAGAGGAAGATTGCCGCTTATCGACAAAGTTCGCTCGTTTGACGATGTTTTGTGTGAACTTGCAAAATACGACAAAGTTGTCTTTCCGTACGAACGGGCAACCGATGAAACACTGAAAGACGTGCTGCAAAATTCGGGCGAAAAGTCGATTGCCGTAATCGTAGGCAGCGAGGGCGGATTTACCGAAAAAGAAGCAGAGGAATTAAAGAAAATCGGAGTGGTTCCGATAACTCTCGGAAAAAGAATATTGCGTGCGGAAACCGCGTCTATTGCGGTAGTTTCGGCTGTTATGTACGAGGAGAACCAATGGAAAATAAATTAAAAGTAGTCGTGTTTTCGCTGGGCTGCAAGGTAAATCAGTACGAGGGAAGAGCTATGGTCGAAAAGCTTGAAGAAAACGGCTTTTACGCTACAGACAAACTCGAACCCGCCGACGCATATATCATAAATACTTGTTCGGTTACTGCGGAAGCGGATAAAAAATCAAGGCAGGCGGTTGCGAGAATGCTGAAACTCAACCCGAACGCCAAGATTTATATTTGCGGATGCAGCAGTCAGAACAATCCTGCACAGTATGAGGACAAGCCCAATATTCGCATGATTTTCGGCAGTTTCGGCAAAATTTCGGCTATTTCAAGTATTATGTCTGACATAGTACTCGATGACATTCACAAGCCGCTGGTAAACGTTTGCTCGATGCCCGAAAAATACGAGGACGATTTATCGCCGGAGCTTACGAAAAGCAGAGCATTTTTAAAAGTTCAGGACGGCTGCAACAATTTCTGTTCGTATTGCATAGTTCCTTATCTTCGCGGCAGAAGCAGGAGCCGGAGCATAGAAAGCGTCGTAGCCGAAGCAAAGGACGTGTGCATGAAAACGCGCGAAATCGTAATCACCGGCATCAACGTGTCCGCTTACGGATTGGATTGCGGCAGTTCGCTTGGCGAGCTTATAGACGCTCTTGTGTGCGTTCCCGTAAGAAAGAGATTCGGTTCGATCGAATGTACGATAATTACCGACGAATTACTTGAAAAAATGAAAGCCGCAGGTTTTTGCGATTCGTTCCATCTTTCAATGCAAAGCGGCAGCGACGGCGTTTTGAAACGCATGAACAGGCATTACACCTCGCGCGAATTTTTGGACAAAGTGGCGCTTATCCGCAAGCATTTCCCACATGCGGGAATTACCACCGACGTCATAGTGGCTTTTCCCGGGGAAACCGAAGCGGAGTTTTCGGAGAGCATGAAAACGGTTGAAGAAGCCGCTTTTCTGGATATGCACGTATTTCCTTATTCGATACGTCCGGGAACCAAAGCCGCCAAAATGGAGCAGGTTTCTCCGCAGGTCGCCGACGAACGCGTAAAACGCATGCTCGAACTCAAATCCAAACTGAATAAACGCTTTATCGAATCTCAGCTCGGATACGAAGGCGAAGTGTTCGTAGAAGACAGCGAGGGCGAGTACAACGTCGGGTTTATGCCCAACTATATCAAGGTATACACGAAAGCCCCTGTCGGAACTTTTTCCAAACATAAACTTGTAAAATATTATAAAAACGGAGCAATAGGAGAACAATTATGAACGATTGCATTTTTTGTAAAATAAACGCGGGCGAAATTCCTTCGACTAAGCTTTATGAAGACGACGATATGT
>CAKQJJ010000053.1 GCA_934247335.1 uncultured Clostridia bacterium
TTATTATAGCGTTAAACACTTGCAATTAATAGACTTTTATCGTATAATAGCAGACAGAAATCGACTTTTGAGGCAAAGCAATGTTTCATCAACCGCACAACACGTTCGGCAACAGAATTTACAATTCATACACATATAAAAATTTAAGTTACGAAAAGCATTTTCACAAAAGTTTCGAGGCGTGGTTCTGCCGACAAGGAAAAGTCGAAGCCACGTGCGACAACGTTGAGTTAACGCTTATGCCGGGCGATTTTTTACTTGTTTTTCCATACGTCGCGCATTCGTTTAACGTTAGCGAAGACTCTCGTTTATGGGTGGGCGTTTTTTCGGGCGATTACGTCCCGGAGCTTGAAAAGGCGGCGTTAACCCGTCGCCCGGAAGTAAAAGTTTTCCGTCCGGAGAAAGACGAAATGCAATGCATAGCAAACTTTCTGATCCGCAACCTTTCGCCCGGCGAGTTAAAACCGGACAGCGCGGAAGAGCTTTTGATTAAAAGCGGTTTATACGCGCTTGCTTCCGCCTTTCTTGCAAACGCAACGTTACTGCGCCAGGACAAATCGGACGATATTTCGACCGAAATAATACACTATATCGAAAATAATTACACGCAGAACATAAATCTGAAAACCATGGCGGACGAATTAGGCTACAACTATCAGCATTTGTCGCGAGTTTTCCGCAAGACCATGAAAATGAATTTCCGCGACCTTATAAATCAGTACAGATTTGACCGCGCGTGCGCCATGCTGCACGACGAAAAAATCACCGTAACGCAAGCCGCGCTTGACAGCGGTTTTCAGTCGGTGAGAAATTTCAACAGAATTTATAAAGAAAAAACCGGCTTATCCCCAAAAAACGAGGCAAGCCGAAAGATGACTTTGAGGTGAATATTATGAACAAAACAAACGCTCTGCGAATATTGGATCAGAAAAAAATACCATACGAGGCGATTGAATACGACGACAGTCTTACCGACGGAGAGTCGATTGCTTCCGTTTTAGGCGAGAAATGCGACTGCGTTTTCAAAACGCTGGTTACGGTTGCCAACACGCGCGAACATCTCGTGTTCGTTCTGCCCGTGGATAAAGCGCTTGACCTTAAAAAAGCGGCGGTTGCGGCGGGCGTGAAAAACGTGGAAATGATTAAACAAAAGGAACTTCTTCCGCTGACCGGTTATATTCACGGCGGCTGCTCGCCCGTGGGCATGAAAAAGCAATTCCGTACGTTTATACACGAAACGGCGCAGCCTCTTCCGTTCTTTTACGTAAGCGCCGGAAAAGTGGGCATGCAAATGAAAGTTTCGCCCGAGGATATCTCAAAACTGGTAAACGCGCAATTCTCGAATTTCGCAATCGATAAACATTAAAAAGCATATAAAAAGTCGCCCGTGAATTTTGCTTCACGAGCGACGTTTTTTCATAGAATATTAGTTTTTGGGCGAATAGTTGGGGCTTTCCTTGGTTATCGAGATGTCGTGAGGATGGCTTTCGATAAGCGACGCGTTGGTAATCTTGACGAATTTTGCGTTCTTACGAAGTTCGGCGATAGTGCGCTGACCTACGTAGCCCATACCGGAGCGCAGTCCGCCCATAAGCTGATATACGATATCGGCAAGCGGTCCGCGGTACGGAACTCTTCCTTCGACGCCCTCGGGCACCAGTTTTTTGTTGCCTTCCTGGAAATAACGGTCCTTGCTGCCCAGCGGCATTGCTCCAAGCGAGCCCATTCCGCGATAGGACTTGAAAGTTCTGCCCTGATAAATTTCGGTTTCTCCCGGGCTTTCCTCGGTGCCGGCAAACAGCGAGCCCAGCATTACGGCGTGAGCGCCTGCCGCGATAGCCTTGGTGATATCGCCGCTGTACTTAATTCCGCCGTCTCCGATAATGGTTTTATTGTATTTGTCGGCAACTTCGGCGCAATCCATAATCGCAGTGAGCTGCGGAACGCCGATACCTGCTACGATACGGGTGGTGCAGATAGATCCCGGTCCCATACCGACTTTTACGACGTCGGCTCCTCTTTCGTACAAAGCTTCGGTTGCCTCTGCCGTTGCAACGTTGCCCGCGATGAGCGTTACGTGCGGATATTTTTCCTTGACCTTTGCAACAGCGTCCAAAACGCCGGAATTGTGACCGTGAGCGGAATCGAGCACTATGCAGTCAACTTTTGCGTCGACCAATGCAGCCGCTCTGTCCATATAATTTCCGGTGCTGCCTATTGCCGCGCCGACGAGCAGTCTGCCGTTTTTGTCTTTTGCGGAGTTGGGGTACTGAATGGCTTTTTCGATATCTTTGATCGTGATAAGACCTTTAAGACGGAATTGCTTGTCCACGATGGGAAGCTTTTCGATGCGGTGCTTGCCGAGTATTTTCTGAGCTTCTTCGAGCGAGGTTCCCTCGGGTGCGGTGACAAGGCGATCCTTGGTCATGATATCGCCTATTTTTTGCGTGTAGTCGGTTTCAAAACGCATATCGCGGTTTGTGAGAATACCCACCAATTTGCCGTCGTGATCGGTGATCGGCACGCCGCTTATACGATATTTGCTCATAAGAGCAACCGCGTCGCTGAGCAAGCACTCGGGATAGAGATAGAACGGGTCGGTAATAACGCCGTGTTCGCTTCTTTTAACTCTGTCGATGTTTTCCGCCTGACTGTCTATCGACATGTTTTTGTGAATTATGCCGATACCGCCTTCGCGCGCCATGGCAATGGCAAGTCTGGATTCGGTTACGGTGTCCATAGCCGCAGACATAAGCGGGATATTAAGCGTTATGTCGTCGCTGAGACGGGTGGTAAGATCTGCCATGTTGGGCGTGAACGACGAAGCTCCGGGAATGAGCAACACGTCGTCGTAAGTGAGTGCTTCTTTTACGATTTTATTCATAAACCTCTCCTTTTGTCAGTTTTTGCAATATTTATCCATGCAGTAGTCGCACAATTTATCGACAGACACAAACTCTCCGCCGATTTGTCCTATTTCCGCGTTTTCGTGGCTTAAAAGATATTCTTTATAAAAACCGCTGTAAATGCTGACGCGGAACAGTTTTTTAAGCTCAGGTTTTTCGGGATTTATATCGGCTACCGCTTCCAAAACGGCGTTTTCGTAAAAATCGATAAATCCGTTCTCTTGCAGTAAATCGCCGGTTCCGTTTTTGCGGCAGAACACGAGGTACTGCGCAGCCTGACGAACGACGTACGCTTTTTCGTCGGCGCTTAATCCGGCTTTTTCGGCATATGCGGAAAAATCGGCAACGGCGACGTATTCGCCGCGCACGAAAAATTCGGTTTTATTTCGGCTTAATCTTGCAGAATACAATGCAGACGTATAATAATCGAACGAATCGCAAAGCCGAACGTGCAGGCGCTTGTTGTTGACGGGAACGCTGGCGACGTTTTTCGCGTCGAAATCGGCAAAAAACTTTTCGGCGTCTTTGTGCGTAAGCAGCATTTCGCAATACTTTTCGGCTTCGCCGTAATATTTTTCACGAGCGGAATCGGACAATGAAGTGTCAAGCATAAGCGAAATCGCCTTGTCCGTCGTCTTTTTTACGCGTTCGACCGAAGCGTTTTTGCCTGTTGCGTTTACGGCAAACTGATACGAAAGCGGTTTGTTTTCCGCCGAAGCGTAGAAATTTTCGGCAAGCGTGGGAAACAAAATAATCGTTGCAATCAAAATCAACGCGCCGAAAACCACCGTGTATTGCATGGTTTTGAGTGCGAGATTAACTATAAGCGAAAACGTTGCGTCGTTTTTATTACGTTCCACGATCATCACCTCGATTGCGTTTTGTATATTTTACCACAACGAAAAATTTTTTTCAATCGTTTTTACCCTCGTTTCAAAACTTTTTCCTCGTTTGCAGTGATTTTTGCAAAAATCACATTTAAAAACGGCGCCGAGGCAAGTTTTTTCGGTAAATCGCAAATTTTACAGATATTTGCCCGTAATGCTTTCCGCCGAGTCCTTTATATCTTCGGGCGTTCCTTCCGCCACTATTCTGCCGCCGGCAACGCCTCCGCGCGGTCCCATGTCTATTATATAATCGGCGTTTTTAATCACGTCGAGATCGTGTTCGATTACGACGACGGTGGCGCCGTTTCCGATAAGCTTGTCAAAGACTTCCAAAAGCACGCCCACGTCCTTCGGGTGCAAACCTATGGTGGGTTCGTCGAAAACAAACACGGCGTCCGACTGCGTTTTGCCCATTTCGGCTGCAAGTTTAAGTCGCTGAGCCTCTCCGCCCGAAAGCGACGGCGTACTTTCTCCGAGCGTCAGATAATCCAGTCCGAGCGAAGCAATCGTTTCAAGCTTTTCTTTGATCTTTTTGTGCTTTTCAAACAGTTTTGCCGCTTCGCCGATAGTCACGTTCATCAGTTCCGCAATCGAATAATCTTTGCCGCAAAGGTCGATTTTTACCGCCTCGGCTTTATCGGAATAGCGTTTTCCTCCGCAATCGGGGCAAATTATCTCTACGTCGGGCAAAAACTGGATATCCATGGAAATCTGCCCGGTTCCGTCGCACGTAGGGCAGCGCAGGCTTCCCGTGTTGTACGAAAAGTCGTTTACTTTAAGTCCGAGCTCTTTTGCCGCAGGCGACGCGGCGTATAATTTTCTAAGGTCGTCCAATATGCCCGAATACGTTGCGACCGTCGAACGCACGTTTACGCCGATCGGCGTGGCGTCGATAAGGTTTACGCGATTTATTCCGTCGGCTTCAAGCGATTTTACGTGCGGCGGAAGTTTTTCGCCGTTAATTTTCGCCTGTAACGCCGGCACGAGGCTTTCGAGCACGGTCGTTGTTTTTCCGCTTCCAGACATACCGGTGACGACGGTAAGGCGCCCTTTGGGAATTTTTACGTCCAGCGCGTGCACGGTGTGAACGGGCAGCGTAGACATTCGTATAGCTCCAAGCTCAAACAAGCGTTCTTTTTCCGCTCTTCTCGCCGTTTTTACGTCGGCTTGTCCCGACATATATTTGCCGATAATCGAAGCGGGATTATTTTCTATTTCTTCCACGCTGCCGCACGCGACGACGTTGCCGCCGTGCGCGCCCGCGCCCTTGCCCATTTCGATTACGTAATCGGCGGATTCTATTACCCGCGTGTCGTGATCGACGACGACTACGGAATTGCCCCTACTCACAAGATCGCGAACGACGGCAAGCAAGCCGTCTACGTTTGCGGGATGCAAACCTATCGAAGGTTCGTCTAAAACGTACATGACTCCGGTGGTTTTATTCCTGACTGCTCGCGCAAGCTGAATGCGTTGCAACTCGCCGGTGGAAAGCGTGTTTGCGCTTCGGTCAAGCGTGAGATAGTCCAGCCCGAGGTCGATAAGCCTTTCGGAAACGGCAAGAAATTCGCTTGCTATGCTCTCAGCCATCGGGCGCATATCGCACGGCATTTGCGACGGAATTTTTTTAACCAATCCGATAAGCTCGCCGAGCGGCATTGCGCAGGCTTCCGGCAGAGTTTTACCCGCAATACGTGCGCTCCTCGCTCTTTTATTAAGTCGGGTTCCGCCGCATTCGGGGCAAGAGCTTTCGGTAAGAAACTTGGAAACGCGTTTCATTCCCGCCTCGTCCTTTACCTTTGCAAGCGCGTTTTCCACGGTGTACACCGCGTTGTAATACGTAAAGTCGAGTTCTCCCGCCTGATTGGAATTTTTGGCTTTGTAGAAAATATGCTTTTTCTCGGCGGGTCCGTAGTAGACGATATTCTTTTCCTCGGCGGTAAGGTCGCGGAACGGAACGTTCGTACGCACTCCCATGGCGCGGCACACGTCAGTCATCAGCGACCACATGAGAGAATTCCACGGAGCCACGGCGCCTTCGTCTATCGTAAGCGAGTCGTCGGGGACGAGCGAATCTATATTAACCTTGCGCACTACGCCCGTTCCCGAGCAAACCTGACACGCTCCGGTTGAATTGAACGAAAAATCCTCGGCGCTCGGAGGGTTGAATTCCGCTCCGCATTCGGGGCAAACCAGGCGTTTTCCCGCCGCTACGCTGAACGACGGCGGCACGAGATGTCCGTTCGGGCAGAGATGACTGCCCAGTCTGGAATACATAAGGCGCAGGCTGTTGGACAGCTCCGTAAGCGTTCCGAACGTACTTCTCACGTTGGGTATTGCGGGGCGCTGGTGCAACGCAAGCGCCGCAGGCACGTTTTCTATGCCGTCCACGTTGGCGTTTTCCACCTGAGTAAGTCTTCTTCTCGTGTACGCGGACAACGCTTCGAGATAACGCCTTGAACCCTCCGCGTACAAAACTCCGAGCGCGAGCGAAGATTTTCCGCTGCCGGAAACGCCGGCAATCGCCACGAATTTTCCGAGAGGAACGTTTACGTCGATATTTTTCAGGTTATGCACGCGTGCTCCGCGTATAATTATCCGATCGGGCATATTTTCACTTCCGTAACTGAGATATATTCAAGTATAATATTTATAAAAAACAAAGTCAACAACTGCGGCTCGTTTTCGCGATAAAAAAATCCGCTCGGATTAAAAGCGGACTTTTTTTCGTTTATAGCAATCTGATTTTTTTATTTGCGCGAGGCGATGATTTCGCCTGACACGACGTCGACAAGCACGGCAATGGTTTTAGCCGAATCCGCTTCCGGCACGAAAGACACGTACCAGTAGTACTTTCCGTCGGACGACAGCGGATTGCTTATGTAGCGAATAAAAATTTCTCCGCAGAACTTGCCGTCGGAAGTGTACGGAGCAAGGCTTTCGCTAAGTTCGGTTACGGCTTTTTTCATGGCGTCGATACCGCTTATTTCGCCGTCTTTACGCACGGACGAAAGAGTTATCGTCTGGCTCGTGTTGCCGTCGGAAACTGTGACAACCGGGTTTGCGCACGTCGTTTTCGACATAAATTCAAACGAATAGCTGTCTTTATACGGATGACGAAGAGCGTTGCCCTCGGTCTTTTTGCCGTCGCAATCCGAGGTTATTACCAGAGATTTTTCCGCGGTGTCTTTTTTGGGCGTTACGGTAATAAGCGTGTAATCGACCTTGCTTCCGCTTTTCCCGTCGATTTCAAAAGGATTTTCGCGATATCCCGAAACCATTTCTATCGAATATTTATCGTTTTCGCCGGTATACACTTCGCTTCTGTACTCGGACACTATCGATTCGTACGCGTCCTCTTTCGCTTTGCACGCCGTAAACAGCGAAAAAACCAATAAAACCGCAAGCGTTAATCCGACGACCCGAATTGCTTTTTTCATTTTGTCGTTCCTCCACAAAATAGTATTACAAAACATTGTAATGCATTTCAACGGAGTTTTAGAACAACTTTTACTATTTCCGGCAAGTTGCGGGGAAATTAAAATCGATAAAGACGGAAATATCAGATATTACGGGAATATTCTGCGGACGACAATCCACAGGCAGTCGATTACGTACACGCACAAAAATATCGCGAACGACAATATCGTTCCGACAAAAAGCGTGATAAAGGCAAAAACGGGAGCAAAACAAGTCAAGCCGAACGCAAACACCGACGCAGGAGAAAGCCACGTTTTACCCTGCGACGAATATCGTTTTGATGCGGCGAAAGACAAATCGCCGTTCCACACCGCCGCGGTCCAGTCCTTTTCCTGCAAAAAATATCTCGAAGCTATCGCGGGAATTTCCGAAAAAGCGTTTCTTCCCGCAAAGCGGTAGCACGCCGGCGTAAAAGCCGAACCTATCCGCGTAAAGGGAATTACGACCGAAACGACAAGCATGGTTACCGCTCCCGCCGCGATGATCGCAAGCGCGTACACCGCAATTCCGGCAAACCAGCCGATAAACAACGCTAAAATTACGACCGAATTCACTGCAAGCATGACGATCAGCACGGCAATTCCGAACACTATAACCGACACGGCAAGCGCAAAATACATCCATTTCGTAAAAGACAAAAACGGTTTTGCGGAAAATCGCGTAAATATTCGTTTTGCGTAGTCGATATCGTATCCGAAGGAGTACTTGGCGAGACATATCTGGAAATAGCCCACTTTTTTTGAAAAAACGAGCGCGGGTCTGCCTGCAAAAGAATAGATTGCCACGTCGTTGATGCTGTCCGGGAACGCCCTTACGTAAGAAATGACGGCGTAAACCGCGCCGACGAGCACGCCTGCTCCGAGAAAGCCGACGAGCACTAT
>CAKQJJ010000054.1 GCA_934247335.1 uncultured Clostridia bacterium
GCCTTGTCAACGCAAGCGTAGTTCATCTGAACGACTGCGTCGCCCTTCTTGGAGTATGCTTTTTCGATCATCTTCTTCATATACTTTTCGGCGTCTTCGTAAGGAATGATGTCGGCAAGTTTGAAGAATGCTGCCTGCATAACGGTGTTGACGCCCTTTCTTGCGCCGATTTCGTTGATGACTTTAAGTCCGTCGAGAGTGTAGAACTTGATGTGCTTCTTTGCAATATCGTTCTTCATCTTTGCGGGCAGTTCGGTTTCGAGCTGTTCGGGAGTCCAGTTGGTGTTAAGCAGGAATACGCCGCCTTCTTTAAGGTCGCCGGTCATATCGTAACGGATTACGTACGACTGGTTGTGGCAAGCCACGAAGTCTGCCTGATCGATAAGGTAGGTGGACTTGATGGGAGTTTTACCGAAACGCAGATGCGAAATGGTAAGACCGCCGCTCTTCTTGGAGTCGTATGCAAAGTAACCCTGAGCGTACATATCGGTGTGATCGCCGATAATCTTGATGCTGTTCTTGTTTGCGCCGACGGTACCGTCCGAGCCAAGTCCGTAGAATTTGCAACGGCTGGTGCCTGCGGGCGAAGCGTTGACGAATTCGTCGAGGGGCAGCGAATGTCCGGTTACGTCGTCGGTGATACCCACGGTGAAGTGGTTTTTGGGCGTAGCGGAGGAAAGATTCTTGTAGATTGCGTTAACCATGGTGGGGTTGAACTCTTTGGAGCCCAAGCCGTATCTGCCGCCGACAACCTTGATATTGCTTCTGCCTGCTTCCGCAAGAGCTGCGCAAACGTCGAGGTAAAGCGGTTCGCCGATAGAGCCGGCTTCCTTGGTTCTGTCCATAACGGCAATGGTCTTTACGGTTGCGGGGATAGCGTCCACGAAATCCTTAACCGAGAAAGGACGATACAGTCTTACTTTCAGAAGACCTACTTTTTCGCCCTTAGCGGTGAGGTAGTCAACAGTTTCTTCGGCGGCTTCGCAGCCCGAACCCATCATAACGATAAGCTTGTCCGCGTCGGGAGCGCCGTAGTACTGATAAAGTTCGTACTTTCTGCCGGTGAGCGCGGTAACTTTTTCCATCATGGTCTTTACGATGCCGGGAACCGCTTCGTAGTACTTGTTGCAAGCTTCGCGGTTCTGGAAGAAAATATCGCCGTTCTGAGCGGTACCCATCTGAACGGGGTGTTCGGGATTGAGAGCGCGCGCCTTGAACGCTTTGATGTCGTCCATGTCGACGAGCGGAAGAATATCTTCGTAGTCGATTCCGTCGATCTTGGAAATTTCGTGACTGGTTCTGAAACCGTCAAAGAAATGAAGGAAAGGAACTCTCGATTTAAGCGTGGACAGATGAGCTACGAGCGCCAGGTCCATAGCTTCCTGAACGGAGTTGGACGCGAGCATTGCAAAACCGGTCTGACGGCATGCCATAACGTCGGAGTGATCGCCGAAAATGTTGAGAGCGTGGCTTGCGACGCATCTTGCGCTGACGTGGAATACGCAGGGCAAAAGTTCGCCGGCTATTTTGTACATATTGGGGATCATGAGCAGCAAGCCCTGGCTTGCGGTGTAGGTGGTGGTAAGCGCGCCTGCTACCAACGAGCCGTGAACGGCGCCTGCGGCACCTGCTTCGGATTCCATTTCCGCGATACGCAGCGGCTGTCCGAACATGTTTACTCTTCCCTGCGTAGCCCATTCGTCGGCATATTCTGCCATAGGCGAGGAAGGAGTAATGGGGTAAATCGCAGCGACTTCGCTGAACGCGTAGGCGATATGCGAAGCGGCGGTATTACCGTCGATTGTCATTTTCTTCATAGAAAACCTCCGTAAATAATATATAAACTCAAGGCGCCCGCGCTCTTTTTCCGGGATAAAACCGAGACCGCGTAAGCGCACAATAATATTATAGTTAATTTAAGAAAAATAGTCAATAAAATAAGGGCTTTTAGTCAACTTTTTTCCGCATTTTCCCCACGTTTTGCAATGAAAAAGCGCTCTTTCCGAATGAAAAAGAACGCTTCGCCTCAAAATAAAAATCATAGTAAAAAGGTAGGAAAATGTATTTTCCCGAAAGGTCAGTTTTCGTCCCGTTCGTTTTCGGGTTCGTCGATGCGGACGGACGGCATGTTGATTTTGAAAAACATACCCGCAAATCTGCCGCCTATTATTATCACCGAGCCGATGATAAACGCCCACGGCTCCCAGATGGTCGTGTACTGCGCAAGTAAAACGTACGTGATGGTTCCGACGAAACAGGGGATAAGGTACAGATATTTACGAAAAACGGTGGGGATTCTGTGCGCCAGAATATCGCGGAAAATACCGCCGCAGCAACTGGAAAAGCAGCCTATTACGGCAAGCATCAGCGCACTGAAAGAATGTCCCGTTTCCATTGCCATTTTCGCGCCGACGATGGAAAAGGGAGCAATGCCTATTGCGTCCATTACGTTTATCGTAAGGTTAAACGCCTCGCTTTTAACTCCCTGCTTAAACGGTTTGAACAGCGCAATCGCCACCATAAGAAGAATGGAAACGCCGGTAGCGATCGCAACGTACACGAGATAAAACGGGTCGTTGAAAAGATGGGGCGGAATATGCCCTATCACGAGGTCGCGCAGCACTCCGCCTCCGAGCGCGGTAACGTTTGCGAGAATAATCGCGCCCACGACGTCCATTTTGTTCTGGAGCGCCACCATCGTGCCCGACATCGCAAAGCCTATGATGCCTATTATTTCAAAAATTGTTTGCGTAGTACTCATTTGTTGAAGAAAATATCAGCGGTTTTTAAGTTTTTGTTGACTAAGCCACACGTTCATTACGAATTTGTGCGGCAGAATTTTGGTAAGGAAACACTGGAATCTCGCGTACGAGCCGTAAATGCTTATTTCCTTGCCGCGGGCAACGTCCTTGTATGCCTTTGAAACGACCTTTTCGGGGTCGTATAAAACGGCGTACTTTTTGACTATTACGTCCTTGTCGTCCTTGTTTATCGCGCGGTCGAAGAAAGCCGTCTTGGTCCAGAACGGGCATATTGCGGTAACGCTTATTTTGCGCGATTTGAGCTCTCTGTTCAGCGCGCGGGAGAAGGACAGAACGTAACTTTTCGTAGCCGCGTACACGTTGATGTACGGAATGGGCTGATACGCCGCAACCGACGCCACGTTTACTATTTTCGCGCCCTC
Source organism: uncultured Clostridia bacterium (assembly GCA_934247335.1). Lineage (GTDB taxonomy): Bacteria > Bacillota > Clostridia > Christensenellales > Pumilibacteraceae > Neoclostridium. The sequence continues at coordinate 3,185 of CAKQJJ010000054.1, forward strand.
GTGCATGTAAGGGAGCGTAAGCTGAGTCATTGCCGTAAGCGCCTTGCAGTTAATGTCTATCATGTTGAGATTGTCCTGCATGGGCGTGTCGCAAAACGCCGCAAATTTGCCGAAGCCGCTGCAATTTACAAGCAAAGCGACGTCCGGATTGTTTTCTTTAAGTGCGTTTATATACTCGAAATACGCGTTTGTGTCGCCGAGGTCCATCGAAAAGACCTTTGCCGGTATTCCGCAGCTTTCCGCCGTCTGATTAAGTCTGTCGCGATTGCGCGCGATAAGCCACACTTCGTCAACCGAAAAATTATCTTTAAGTTTAAGGGCAAACTGCTTACCCATGCCGCTGCTTGCCCCTGTAATAACCGCTATTTTCATAAATATAAGTCCTTTATTTTTTCTCCGCCTCGTCCGATTGTTCGGCGGGAAGTTTTTTTCTCTGATCCCACCACAGCATTTTTACGAGAATGTACGCCGTGGCAACCACTATAAGAACGAGCGACTGAACCTGAGAGGGGGATATGCCTATGTTGGCTCCGCCGCGGTAATCGTCGCGCAGAAATTCGATGAAAAATCTGAATACGGAATAGACGGCAGCGTAAAGCGCAATCATATATCCGCGTTTTTCGGTTTTGAGAATAAGCAGCATAAACACCGCAAACGCTATAAAGCAGAACAGCGCTTCAAACAGCTGAGTGGGATATCTCACCTGCCATACTCCGTCAACCGGATAGTTTATTCCGAAAGGCGAATCGGTTACTTTGCCGTAGCAGCAGCCGCCGAAAAAGCAGCCTATTCTTCCGAAGCCGTGAGCTACGAGAATGACCACCGACGCAATGTCGCTTACGAGGGGGAATTCGTCGCGCACGGATTTATCCTTGTGCAAAAATGTGCACAGCACGAAAAATACCACGCCGCCGATAAGACCGCCCATAAAAGTAATTCCGCCGCTCATCTTAAAGCCTTTGCCGGCGAAAAGATTTTTCGTGTCGTTAACGATGTTGGAGCCTTTGCCCGCCATAACGTTGTACAAGTCCTGAAAAACGTATGCGGAAATAAAGCCGACTACCACGGTAAGAATGGAAATAAAAGAGTAAAAGTCGTACGCTTTGTCGCTCATTTTCAGGCGCTTGCTAAGCAAACGAAAGACCACCGCGCCGATAATAAGACCGACCGCGATGCACACCGAGTACGTATAAATGGTGACTTTGCCACCGAATAAAGAAAGTAATTTCGGATACATATCTAAATAATAGCACTTAATCGCGAAAATGTCAATGTTTTGGCGTGATAAAATGATTAAACAGTATGTCGGAAATCAACATTGTCGCGGCAAACGATTGACAAAACGGCGCCGAATATTGTAAAATAGACGCGGAGCTTTGTATTGCCCGAAAAAGAGGAATTTACATGAACGATAATCCCGGCAGAGCGCGCGCACTTGCAAAAGTGTCGCAGATTGCGCTATCAGGCGAAGAATTGAATATTATTGAAAAACGGCTGCGCGACGTCGAAATTATTTTTCGCGATCTCGATACGGTTGAATTAAGCGAGTTTGCGCCCATGGACAGGGCTTGCGACAGCGTTAACGTGTTGCGAGAGAATGACCTTTCGTCGCCTGCCGATCGCGCGGACATCATGAAAAACGCGCCGGAAGCGAGCCGCGGCTGTTTCGTCGTCCCCAGAGTGGTGGAGTAGACGACATGGAAATACACAATCTCACGCTTTCCGCACTTCGGGAAAAAATCGGCAATAAAGAAATTTCCGCAGTCGAAGCGGTAAAAGCGTACGTAAGGCAAATAGAACTGCAAAAAGACTTAAACGCCGTTATCACTGCCGATTTTGACAGAGCAATCGCACAAGCGCAAAAAATCGACGAAGATATCGCGTCGGGCAAACCGCTTTCGCCGCTGACCGGCGTTCCGATAATCTTAAAGGACAATATTTCGGTTAAAGACGTCCGCATGACGTGCGCAAGCAAGTTTCTCGAAAATTACGTTCCGCCTTTCGACGCAACCGTAACCAAGCGCCTTAAAGACGCAGGTGCGATAATAATAGCCAAATCCAATATGGACGAGTTTGCCATGGGTGCAACAAACACCAATTCGGCGTTCGGAGCGGTAAAAAATCCGCTGGATAAAACGCGCGTGCCGGGCGGAAGCAGCGGCGGAAGCGCGGCGTGCGTTGCCGCAGGACTGTGCGCGGCGGCGCTCGGAACGGACACGGGCGGAAGCATACGTCAGCCGTCCGCTTTCTGCGGAGTCGTGGGCATAAAACCGACGTACGGAGCGGTAAGTCGTTTCGGAGTAACCGCGTTTTCCTCGTCGCTCGATCAGGTCGGTCCGATCACCAAAACGGCAAAGGACAACGCCGTCATGCTTGGCGTAATTGCCGGCAGAGACGAAAGAGATTGCACTTCTCTTGACTTATCGGTTGATTATTTAAGCGAAAAACCGCGTATAAACGGACGCAAAATATGCGTTATAAAGCAGATTTTCTCCTCGCCGCTGCTAAGCGAAGAAGTAAAACTCGCATTTGAAAATCAAATAAAAAATCTCTGCTCGCTCGGAGCTGAAATCGAGTACGCGGACATGCCCTCGTTTAACGCCGGAATAGCAACCTATTTCGCCATATCCACGGCGGAAGCGGCAAGCAATCTGTCGCGTTTCGACGGAGTGAGATACGGCGTCCGCGCAAACGGAAAAGATGTCGGCGAGGTAATCGCCAACTCGCGTGAAAACGGATTCGGTCCGGAAGTAAAAAAGCGCATAATGACCGGTAATATGGTGCTTTGCGGCGAAAATTATCAAAAATATTACGTAAAAGCCATGAAAATGCGCGCCCGCATAAGAGCGGAACTCGAAAGCGTTCTGTCCGGCTGCGACTTTGCGATAACGCCCACCGCGCCCACAACCGCGCTCCCGTTCGACTACGAAGCGAAAAATCTTTACGAAGAATATTACGGCGACATGTTCACGGTTATCGCCAATATAAGCGGAAATCCGGCGCTGAGCATTCCGATGAAAACAAACGGCGCTCTGCCCGCGGGATTGCAGCTTATCGGCAAACGACTGGACGAAAAAACGCTGTATTCGGCGGCAATCGCAATCGAGGAGGCAACGCTATGAACGATTATATCGTATCGATAGGACTCGAAGTGCATTGCGAGCTTAAAACCAAAACCAAACTGCTTTGCTCGTGCAAAAACGATTTCGGCGGCGAACCCAATACTCGTATCTGCCCGGTTTGCGCAGCGCTTCCCGGAGCCATGCCTGCTTTAAGCCGCGAAGCCGTAGACCTTGCGATAAAAGCGGGGCTTGCGCTCGGTTGCGAAATTCAGAAGTACTGCAAGTGGGACAGAAAAAACTTTTTCTACCCCGACTCGCCCAAAGCCTGGCAGACCACGCAGGCGGAATTGCCGCTGGTTAAAGGCGGCGTTGTGGAATACGACCTGGGCGGCGAGAAAAAAACCGTGCGTATAAACCGCATTCACCTAGAAGAAGACGCCGGCAAGCTTATTCACGAGGGCAATAAAACTTTTATCGACCTCAACAGATGCGGCGTTCCGCTTATCGAAATAGTCACCGAACCCGATCTTCATTCTCCCGAGGAAACGGTTGCGTTTCTGGAAGAGTTGAAGCGCGAAATAAGCTATTCGGGCGTGTCCGACGTAAAAATGCAGGAAGGTTCGCTGCGTGTGGACGTCAATCTGTCGGTTGCCAAAAAAGGCGAAAATATCGGCGAGCGCACCGAAACAAAAAATCTCAACTCTTTCTCCGCGGTTAAACGCTCGTGCGAATACGAAGCGAAACGCCAGATAGACGTGATAGAGCGCGGCGGTAAAATCTGTCGCGAAACGCGCCGCTGGGACGACGTTAAAGGCGTCGGATCGGTAATGCGCGGAAAGGAAGATCTGGATGATTACAGATATTTCACCGAGCCCGACCTTCAACCGGTAGTGCTGACCGACGAATATATCGAAAATCTCGCTTTAAGTTTGCCGGAAAGCGCCAAAAAGCGCGTGCGCCGCTATATCGAGAATTTTAACCTTCCCGAATACGACGCAAAAGTTCTGACTGCCGACAAGCAGATAAGCGACCTGTACGACGACGCAGTAAAGTGCGGAGCCGATCCCAAAAAAGCCTCCAACTTCGTTATGGGCAGCGTAATGCGCCTGTATAAAGAAAACGGCGGAAAGCTTTGCGTAAACGCGGCTCAGATCGCCCTGCTTCTTCAAGCCGTAAACGACGGCAAAATCAGCCTTTCTACGGCAAAAGACGTCGTTTTGCCGGCAATCGGAAGCGAAAACGACAATCCGCTCGAAATAGCCGAAAAACTCGGCGTTTTGCAGATAAACGACCAAAAAGCGGCGGAAGAGCTTGTGGACAAAATCCTGTCCGAAAACAAAAAGGCGGCGGACGATTACGCAGCCGGCAATAAAAAAGTAATATCGTTTCTTACGGGCGCGGTAATGAAAGCCTCGAAGGGCAAATTCAACCCCGAACTCGTAAGCAAAACAATTATTAAAAAATTAAATCAAAAGGAGTAAAAAATGAAAGTTTATCGTACTGAATTTCCCAATCCGCAGTTCGAGCGCGAAAATTGGCTGTGCCTGAACGGCGAATGGGAATTTGAAATCGACAACGCCAAAGTGGGCAAAGAAAAGGGCTATCAGAATCGCCCGTCGCTCGAAGGCAAAATCAACGTTCC